>JAFAEB010000151.1 GCA_023424235.1 Bacillota bacterium | reverse complement strand
GGTACGCATATGCTAAATTATAAGCAAAAGGACGTCATTTTACGTGGTGCAGGTTATGAGGCAAAAGTTACATATTGGATGCCTTTTTACGGTAATATTGGATTACATGATGCTAGTTGGAGAAGTAAGTTCGGTGGAGAGATATATAAAACGAGAGGTTCCCATGGATGTGTGAATGCACCCCTATATTTAGCAAAGACAGTTTTTGAGAGAATTGAAGAAGGAATACCTGTTATTGTTTATGAAGAATAAATTATCACGGAATAAAGGGGGATAATACCAATGTATCTTAAAGAATTTACATTTCCAGATGGTGATATGGAATTTGATTTTTTGATGACAATTCAAAGAAAATGTTACGAAACCTACTATCCTTTTCAAATCCTAACTAGAAATGATATAACTAGGGTTGAACTTATGCCTATTACAATCTTTTATGGAAGTAATGGTTCGGGAAAGACAACTGCATTAAATGTGATTGCAGAAAAATTCCAACTATTAAGAGATTCTAGTTATAATAAGTCTAATTTTTATCAGGACTATGTAGATATGTGTAAGTACGAACTAAACAGAGAAATACCATTAAACAGCAGAATAATAACAAGTGATGATGTCTTTGATTACATGCTTAATGTTAGAAACATTAATGAGGGAATAGATAGCAAACGTGAAGAATTATTTGAAGAGTACCTAGAAGCAAAGTATTCAAACTTTAAAATGAGATCCATGGAAGATTATGATCAACTAAAGAAAGTCAATCTATCGAGAAGTAAAACGCAATCCAAGTATGTGAAAGAAAATCTTATGGATAATATTCGCGAATATTCCAATGGTGAAAGTGCATTTCGTTATTTTACCGAAAAAATTGGGGAGAATGGATTGTTTTTACTAGATGAGCCTGAGAATAGCTTATCTCCAAAAAGACAATTAGAGTTGGTTGATTTTCTAAAAGATTCAGCTCGTTATTTTAATTGTCAGTTTATAATATCTACCCATTCACCTTTCTTTCTAGCGATGGACAATGTGGTAATCTATGACTTTGATGAATGTCCGGTAGTAATAAAGCCTTGGACAGCACTTGAGAATGTAAATATCTATTATAACTTTTTTAAGGAGCATGAAAAGGATTTTCATATATAGAATTAATTACTTCATTATGTGGTATATGTATTATGACAGAGATGATTACGAACCTTTTGGATTATATTTAAATAGTTACTATATTTTAAGTTTCGTAAATGATTACAAGTGATATGAGTTATAAGGAGAACAAAATAGATATGAAAAAAATTAATTTTGCTATTATTGGATGTGGTGATGTAACTGAAAAGAAAAGTGGTCCTGCATTTAGTAAAATTGAAGGGTCCTATCTTAAAAGTGTAATGAGACGGGATAAAGAGAAATTAGTGGATTACGCAAATCGTCATAAGATAGAGAATTACACAACAGATTATCTTGATATATTAAAAGATGAAAGTATAGACGCTGTATATATAGCAACTCCACCTAATATGCATCACTTTTATACCTTAGAGGCTGCAAAGTATAAAAAAGCTATCTATGTAGAAAAGCCTATGGCATTAACGGTAAAAGAGTGTAAGGAGATGATTGAGGTTTGTAAGGAAGAAGAAGTCCCCTTATTTGTTGCATATTATAGAAGAGAGCATGATAAGTTTAAGAAAGCTAAGGAGCTCTTAGAACTTAATGAAATTGGTGAGGTTCGTTCTTTTCACTATCGTTACACATCAAAAACACCTATATTGGATCCAAATCGTAATTGGCTCCTTCGCAAAGAAATTGCGGGAGGCGGATTATTATACGATATAGGATCCCATATGATTGACACAATGATTTATCTATTTGGGGAAGTGAAAGAGGCAGCAGGAATATCCAGTAATCAGAGTAAACAATTTGATGTAAATGATGTGACTTCTGGTTTTATAAAGTTTAAAAATCAAATTCAGGGAAGTATACAGTTAACCTTTAATGGTAGTGAACACGAAGATAAACTTACGATACTAGGTAGTAAAGGAACGATAGAATTATCAATCATGTCAAATGAGGATATTACTATCACAAAGGATGGAGTTGTAAACACTATTACTTTTCCAAACATGGAACATGTTCAAATGCCATTAATTAAGAGAGTTGTAAATACATTATTGAGTAAAGATAGCTTTGAATCAACCGGAATGTATGGTCTTAGAACGCAAGAAATCATAGAAACCTTTGATAACAATACTTCGATTCATTATGATTAAAAGTAAAAGTTTCCTTTTTTTGTTGAGCTACATTTTATAAGTAATAATCATTGATAAATGCAAGTATTCATTTAACTCTAAAAAAATTATAAAAGTATTATAATTATATTATAGAACAATTAATATCATTGATATAACTTAGAAGGAATGTTAATA
The DNA here is from genome assembly GCA_023424235.1 of Bacillota bacterium. GTDB lineage: Bacteria > Bacillota > Clostridia > Lachnospirales > Lachnospiraceae > Anaerocolumna. The sequence continues at coordinate 27,163 of JAFAEB010000151.1, read as the reverse complement.
TAATATCATAAGACAGTATTTAACATTGAGGGGGAAGAGTTATGCTTTATGCTTCTGATTTTCGAAAGATTGCAAGAGATGCTTTAAGTGGGAAATGGGCACTTGCAGTGGGAACTGGTTTTGTTGCCTCTTTACTTGGTGCAATTACTTATGGAGGTGGTTCATCAGGTAGGAATAGTAACAACAATGACTATAACATGATAAACAGTTTTGCAGGACCTTTTTATGGCTTCTTTCAAGCAATTGCTTTCATCGCTGTTATTATTATAATATGGGCCATAATAGCTTTTATCGTTGGTGGTGCGGCTGAGTTAGGTTATTGCAAGTTTAATATGAAGCTAATAAAAGGGAATGATCCTAAGTTTAATGATTTGTTTTCACATTTTGACTTAATTGGTAAAGCGTTAGGATTACGTATTGTAATTGGGATATTTATTTTTCTTTGGACATTATTATTAGTAATCCCAGGTATTATTGCTACCTATCGCTATTCAATGGCTTTTTATATTATGGAAGAGCGCCCTTCTATGGGGATTCTTGATGCTATTAGTGAATCTAAGGAATTAATGATTGGTAATAAATTTAGATTTTTTTGCCTACAAATTAGTTTTATAGGTTGGGCAATTCTTTGTATATTTACACTAGGTATTGGTCTTCTTTGGCTAATACCATATATGCAAGCATCTTTTGCTGCTTTTTACCTTGAAATTTCAGGTAAATTAAATAGTGAAGAGTCAGCTTATGATACTGAATATTCAACTTCTTGGGATGAATAAGATATATTCTTAGTTTGGTCCAGTTAATCTACGTATATATATTGTAAAGGGAGTGAAAGTACAATGGAAGAGAAAAAAATAGTTACGATAGATGAATATATAAATTCTTGTGATACGATAATTCAATCTAAGTTAATGGAATTGTGGCAAATCATAAAAAGTATAGCACCAGAATTAAAAGAAAAGATAAGCTGGGGAATGCCAACCTTCTACAAGAAGCATAATATCATTCATTTTGCAGCAAATAAGAATCATATTGGATTATATCCAGGTTCCAAAGCAATTGAGCATTTTTCAAATCGCTTAGAAGAATATCAAACATCAAAAGGTGCTATTAGATTGCCTAATAACAAGGAGTTTGATAAAGATTTAATAAGAGATATTATATTATACAATTTACAGCTAGATTAAAGCTAGTTAAGGGGGTCGCACTAAATAGTGTGGCGCCCTTTTTACATAATGGTGTTTATCACATTTAAGTTTATATAAATAACGTGTGATTATAATCCAACAGAGACACGTTCTCACTTGGTTTGCCTTGACTGACTCGTTTTACTATTGAAATATTGATTAAATTCATTATAATGAAATTAATGGAAGCTTATCTAAATACTTATTTCATTTATCAGAAAAAAGAGTGAAGTACTTCAATAAGCGATAAAAAGAAAGGATGAGGTTATGGAGCATATTTTATATGGGGTGGCATATTACGATGAATATATGCCGTATGAAAGACTAGAAACAGATATGGCTATGATAAAAAAAGCTGGTATTAATGTAATCCGTATAGCTGAATCTACTTGGAGTACAGAAGAACCAGAAGAGGGAGCATTTGATTTTACTCATGTAATACGTGTACTTGATATCTGTGAAAGAGAAGGTATGCATGTAATTATAGGCACACCAACCTATGCCGTTCCTGCATGGATGATTAAGATGTATCCAGAAATTATGGTTATGGAACGTGGACATCGCAGACCATATGGTGCTAGACAGATAATGGATATAACACATCCTGCATATCGTTTTTATTGTGAACGGATCATAAGAAAATTAATGGAAGTTGCATCAAGATATCAGTGCGTAATTGGCTATCAACTTGATAATGAAACCAAACACTTTGGTACATCAAGTGATAATGTGCAACTTATGTTTGTACGTTATATGAGAAAGTTATACCTTGGTGATTTAGATAAGTTAAATCATGATTTTGGTCTAAATTATTGGAGTAACCGTATTAATACATGGGAAGAATTTCCCCATATGACGGGTACGATTAATGGTAGCCTTGGATGTGAATTTGAAAAGTTCCAAAGACAATTGGTAACTGATTTTTTACTATGGCAGTCAGAAATCGTTAAGGAATATAAAAAAGAAGGTCAATTTATCACTCACAATTTTGATTTTGCATGGAAGGGACATTCCTATGGAATACAGCCTGATGTTGATCATTTTAAAGCATCAAAGGCTTTAAGTATTGCAGGTTGTGATATATATCATCCTTCTCAAGAACACCTAACTGGTAGAGAAATCGCTTTTTGTGGAGATGTAACACGATCGCTAAAGAAGGATAATTATTATGTGATAGAAACACAAGCTCAAGGATTTCCTGAATGGACTCCATATAAAGGGCAATTAAGATTACAAGCATTTAGCCATCTAGCAAGTGGAGCAGATTCTGTTATGTATTGGCATTGGCATTCTATACATAACGCTTGTGAGACTTACTGGAAAGGGGTATTAAGTCATGATTTAAAGGAAAATGAGGTATATCGTGAAGTATGCCTCATAGGTCAAGAAATTAAGAAATTAAATGATAAATTAATCCATTTAAAAAAGCAAAATAAGGTAGCTATTATGGTATCGAATGAAGCTTTAACAGCACTTCGTTGGTTCTCATTACCAGGAGGAAGAACAGATTATAATTCGGTGGTTCGATGGATTTATGACGTTTTCTATGATCTAAATATGGAATGCGATATTTTAACAGTGGATGATGCAAATTTAGAGCAATATAAAATAATTGCTACACCAGCATTATATTCTATAACTGAAGAAAGTATCTTAAAATTAAAAGAGTATACTAAGAATGGTGGTATCCTAATAAGTACTTTTAAAACTGCATTTACAAATGAAATTGTAAAAGTGTGGCCAGATACACAGCCTTATCTTCTTAATGAGTGTTTTGGTATAAAGTATGATCAATTTACTACACCGGATCAAGTATTATTAATAGGTGATAATTTCCTTTTAGAAAATAGTGAACGGGAAGCGGCTGTTTTTATGGAACTGATTACTCCAATAACAGCAAAAGTAATAGCATACTATGACCATTATATGTGGAAGGACTACGCAGCTATTACTAAGAATTCATATGGAAAAGGAAGTTGCTATTATCTTGGAACAATGACGACCAAGGAATATCTTAAGGAATTTTTCACGATGCTATTAAAAGACCATTCCATGTGGGATTGGAAACAAGAATACCATTTTCCACTGGTGATTAAAGAAGGTGTTAATAGTAATGGAGAGCATATCACCTATGTATTTAATTATTCTAGGGAGGAAAGGGATTTCATCCTACCATTTGATGCTATTGAAATTGTTGGGAATCAAATGCTAAGTGTGGGTGACAAAATAGTCCTTAAGCCTTGGGATTTTGTTATTATAGCTAAAATTTCAAGAAATTAGAGATAGATAAGAAGAAAAGAGTCAATCTTTTGATTTATCATAATGTTTTATAGGAACTACAGAAAGATTTCATATAAAAGAATTGAAATTAGTAGTAAAAAATGTTATGCTACTTATAATTATGAAAGATGTTTCTTGTATGTATCTTCAATTGATATTAATTGAAAAGAAAATGTTAAGAGCTTATATTATAAGCTCTTTTTTAAGCTGTAATATAATAAAAATGCGTTTAACAGGTTATTATGAGCATGTAGATGGAGTGGAATTGTTATGAATCTTTTGAGATAGTAGTAACGAATTAGTTCTATTCCACATTACAATATTTAAATAAAAAACGTAGTATATAGAAGAATGGAGAACTATATGATAAAAATTGAGAACTTATCCTACTCATATCCGCAAAAAGAACTATATGATAATATATCCTTTACCATAGAAGAAGGTAATCATTGTGCTTTTCTAGGAAGTAGTGGAAGCGGTAAAAGTACACTGGTGGATATGATTATGAATCCAGATAATTATCTGTATGATGGTAAGATAGAAATAGAACCTACTTGTAGAATTGGTTATGTAAGCCAATTTTCTAATCTAAGTAATGAAAGTGATTTCACCGTGTTTCAGTACATTGGAGAGCAATTTATAAAGTATCAAAAGGAAATCGAAGCAATATGTTCTAAAATGGAAACCGCAACAGAGCTTGAGACCTTATTAGAACAGTTTCAAGATACCATGGATGCATATAATGCCATTGGTGGAGATGCGTATGAAAGCAACATAAAGAAGAAGCTTAAATTAGCAAACCTAGATAAATTAGAAGAACAATTGGTATCAAAACTTAGTGGTGGAGAATTTAAACTTATCCAAGTAATTAAAGAAATGCTTACAGAACCAGATCTTATTATTATGGATGAGCCTGATGTTTTCTTAGACTTTGAAAATCTGAATGCACTGAAGGACTTGATTAATTCTCACAAAGGGGCAATAATAATTATTACCCATAATCGTTACCTATTAAATCATTGCTTTAATAAAATTCTTCACCTAGAGAACAAGGAATTACAAGAGTTTGAAGGCAGATATATTGATTATAACTTTAAACTATTACAAACTAAAGTTGAATTACAAGAGCTTTATGTAGCTGATTCTGAAGAGATTGCAAGGAATGAGCAAATTATTGAACGCCTCAGAAAAATAGCATCCAATGATGCAGAGGCTGCACGTGGTAAATCTTTATATGCTAGAATTAAGATACAAGAAAGACTAGAAGCACGTAGAATCAAAGCTCCATTTGTAGATATTAAAATACCTGAAATACACTTTAATAATGATACCGTATTAGAAGAGAGCATTGCACTTAAAGTGGAAGATTATGGTGTATCCTTTGATGAATTATTATTAGAGCATGTTAATTTTGAAGTGATTTCCAATGAAAAGGTAGCTATTATAGGTCCGAATGGTACTGGTAAGACTACGCTTTTAAGAGATATATATAAAAACAACAATTCAGCTATATCCATACAGGAAGATATTAATGTGGCTTTTCTTTCACAAAACATAAGTGAAGTTTTAGATGAGTCTGTAACGATTATGGACTACTTTTTAGATATGGGATTTAAAACTTATACCGAAGTAATTAATTATTTAGAACCATATGGATTTACAGAAGAAGTGTTAAATCAAAAAATAGGTGACCTATCAGGAGGAGAGAAAAACATACTACAGTTAGCTAAAATAAGTGCTAGTAATGTAAATTTCCTACTACTTGATGAACCGACAAGTCATTTAGACACCTATGCACAGGTTGCCCTTGAAAATGCTATAAAGGAATATAAGGGTGGAGTTTTAATGGTTTCACATGATTTCTACACAATTGCAAATTGTGTAGATTATGTCTTACTTATTGAAGATAAATCCATAAGAAAATTAAGTATACGTAAATTTAGAAAGATGATATACGAGAAACACTTTAATAAAGAGTATTTAGAAATCGAACAAAAGAAAAAAGCTGTGGAAGAGCAAATTGAATTAGCTTTAAAGGAAACTAACTTTGAAAAAGCGAAAGTGTTAGTAGACGAATTGGAGAATTATATTAATTTATTGTAATCACATGGCTTTTGATGAAACTATTAGTACAACATTAGGATAAAAACAAGTAAAATTATAATAATTACTTAAAAAAGTAATTATAAATGACAACAATAAAGAAATAGAATCACAACTATATTATGAAATCATAAATAACAACTATAATGAAATCATAAATATTAGCTATATGATTAATAAGCATATCAATATAAATAGTTATCTTATGAGCTATCAATGTAAGAGTAACCCTTTAATATTCGATAGAAATTTACTACCTATCAACAGAAAGGATTTATTTATGAAGACTAGAAAAATACGAAAGATAATAGGTATTAGCCTAATTTTTATTCTATTAATCATAGTTATCTATATTGGGTATGTTCTTCTAAGCTATAACCGAATTGAAGATAATGTAACCCTTGATGTTACAAGTAGAGGTAACGTATTGTCTGATCCAGTTCTATTCGATAAAGAGTATTCAATCACAACATACAACATTGGATTTGGTGCCTACTCAGATGATTACAGCTTCTTTATGGATGGTGGAAGGTATTCAAGAGCATATAATAAACAAGCAGTTTTAGATAATGTTATGGGTAGTATTGAAGTATTAAAAGAGGAGCAGAGTGATTTTCTTTTATTACAGGAAGTGGATATTAAATCTACAAGAAGTTATGGTGTAGACCAACGAAGGATGTTTTTAGATGTTTTTCATAATTCATCCGCATCCTTTGCAGTTAACTATAACTCAGCATATTTAATGTATCCGATTCTAAGTCCACATGGAAAATCAAAATCTGGTTTATTAACCATATCAAGTTACAATATGATAGATTCGATTCGTCGTAGTTTACCAATTGATACTTCCCTTTATAAATTAGTTGATTTAGATCGTTGCTATACTATATCGAGAATCTTAGTGGAAGACGGAAGGTATTTATGCTTATATAATGTGCATTTATCAGCATACACGAAAGATGAGTCTATTGTAAAGAATCAAATGGCTATGCTCAGTGAAGATTTAAAACGTGATTATGATGCAGGGAACTATATTATTTGTGGAGGAGATTTTAATCAAGATTTGCTTGGAAACTCCCCACTTATCTTTAATACACCAGAACTTGATGAGAGTTGGGCCAAAGCCTTTCAAGAAGATTTATTACCAGAGGGGTTTAGCTTAGCCTATAAGCAACTAAGTGATAAGGAGATTAAGGAACTTGTGCCATCTTGTCGTAATGCAGATGAAGCTTATAATAAAGAGACTACGTTTGTAACTATGGTGGACGGATTTATTATTTCGGATAATGTAATATTAAATAGTATTGAAGTGATTGACAACGGATTCTTATATTCGGACCATAATCCAGTGAGTATGAAGTTTTCGCTAAGAGAAAGAGATTAAGCTACTATTCTTAAGGTTTTGATTTTAATATATAGGATGGATAGTTTCTTATTTGTACAATGGACTTTTAGCAACTATAACCATATTATGCACTAGGCTTCAATGAATGGACACAAAAACGATTACTATAGAAGTAATGAAGCAATCGTTTGATTAGGTAATAGAAATGGAGTATATATGAAAGAACTTGTAATTGCTGAGAAACCCTCAGTAGGTAGAGATATCGCAAAAGTTTTAAAATGTAATAAAAATTTAAATGGAGCCATGGAAGGGGATAAATATATTGTTACTTGGGGACTAGGACACCTAGTAACACTAGCAGACCCTGAAGTTTATGATTCAAAATTTAAGGAATGGTCCATGGATCATCTTCCTATGCTTCCTAAAAAATTTGAACTTGTTATTATGAAGCAAACAGGGAAGCAATTTCATACGGTTAAAACCCTTATTCATAGAAATGATGTATCTAGAATTATTATCGCAACGGATGCTGGTCGAGAGGGAGAGCTTGTCGCTAGATGGATATTAGAAAAGGCAAACAATAAGTTGCCCATAAAGCGTCTATGGATTTCTTCTGTTACAGATAAAGCAATTAGAGAAGGCTTCTCCAATTTGAAGGATGGGAAAGACTATGATAATTTATATCAAGCCGCAGTAGCAAGAGCAGAATCGGACTGGATTGTAGGTATGAATGCTACGAGAGCCCTAACCTGTAAATATAATGCCAGTCTTTCTTGTGGACGGGTGCAAACTCCTACCTTAGCCATGATAGCAAAAAGAGAAGAAGACATAAAGAACTTTAAGCCTATACCTTATTACGGAATTCATGGTAGAGTTAATGGAATGACACTTTCCTGGAAAGATGCTAAAACAAATGCAGCTACTTGTTATGATAAGAAGAGAATAGATGAAATTCTTAAGAAAGTAACTGGTAAAAATGGCGTAGTAATTGATGTTAATACGACTAAGAAGAAAAGCTATTCCCCTCCTCTATATGATTTAACAGAATTGCAAAGAGATGCTAATTTACGTTATGATTTTTCGGCTAAGGAAACACTCTCTATCATGCAGCGTTTGTATGAAAATCATAAAGTACTTACTTATCCTAGAACGGATTCTAGGTATTTAACCACAGATATAGTCGGAACCTTGAAAGAAAGACTAGAAGCAATTAGTATAGGACCCTATAAAAAAGTAGCAGCAAGTTTAGCTCGTAGTCCAATCGTTAGCAATAAAAACTTTGTTGATAATGACAAGGTTAGTGATCATCATGCAATTAATCCTACAGAGCAATTTGTTAATCTTGAAAATATGAGTAGTGATGAAAGAAAAATTTATGATCTAGTTGTAAAACGTTTCTTAGCTGTTTTATCAAAGCCTTGTGAATTTGAAGAAGTAACCGTTAAGGTTATGGTTGAGGCTGAAACCTTTACTGCTAAAGGTAAGAGAGTACTTGAGCTAGGATATAGAGAAATTTATGATAATAGTTCCTTAGAGGATGATGAACAAAGCCTACCAGCTTTCCTTAAGAATCAAAGCTTAGATAATATTGTATTTACTCTTACAGAAGGTAAAACTAAAGCACCTGCACCATTTAATGAAGCTACCTTATTGTCTGCTATGGAGAATCCAGTTCAATTTCTAGAAGAAAAAGATAAGGAGCTGGTGAAAACCTTAGGTGAAACTGGGGGACTTGGAACAGTAGCAACTAGAGCAGATATTATCGAGAAGTTATTCAGCTCCTCCTTAATGGAGAAGAGAGGAAAAGATATCTTTATCACTTCAAAAGGTAAGCAGTTATTAGAGTTGGTACCTGAAGACTTAAAAAAGCCAGAGTTAACGGCAAAACTAGAAATGCAATTACAAAAGGTAGCGAATGGAAATCTAAGCAAACAGGTACTTATGAACGAAATGGTCTCTTATACGAAGGAATTGGTAACTGAGATAAAAGAAAATGATGGAAAGTTTCGTCATGATAATCTTACCAATAAAAAGTGTCCTGACTGTGGTAAGGCTATGCTACAAGTAAATAACAAAAATGCAAAGATGCTTATTTGCCAGGATAGGGAATGTGGACATAAAGAAATTATAGAGCGTACAACTAATGCTAGGTGTCCAGTATGTCATAAGAAGATGGGACTTAGAGGAACAGGCGATAATCAAGTATTTACTTGCGTTTGTGGATATAAAGAAAAGCTAAAAGCCTTTGAAGAACGACGCAAAAAAGAAGGCGGCGGAGTTAGTAAAAAGGATGTTGCTAACTATATGAACAAAGCAAAAAAAGAGGCCAAAGAACCTGTGAATAATGCATTTGCTGATGCACTGTCTAAGCTTAAACTTTAAAAAATTAATATGATTGTTGATAAGAGTTCGGGATAACCGAGCTCTTTTTAGTATAATATGAAATATATCATATTGTAGACTTAATTAAAAACCATTAGTGGATGTGTAAGCAGAAGAAAGAAGAGTATATTGCAATAACGAACTTTATATATAACAATATCTAGCAATTTTTAACAGTTATAAAGCAATTTGTGAGTAGTAAAAAAATGTATTTTTAGATAAGATTAAATGATGGATATTAAAAGATGAATTATGAACATTAATGATATATTGTATTTGGTATTATAGGGCGAAATACATTTTTAGATTAAAATGATTTAAAATAAATAAGTACTTACTGTTGATATAATATCAAATTAGTATGTGAAGCTACCATGACTTAAAATTTTTTTAGAAGTTTAATATCATTTCACTTTACTTAATCATATGGAGGATAATATGAGAAGGAAAATAACAATTATTCTATGTTTTATATTTTTTCTAGCTATGGCAATTCTATCATTTACTGCAAGAAGCATTCATAATATGACCTTGCCTAAAGTTACAGTAGGCTATCTTAGAAATGAAAATTTCATAGAGAATAATGTCAATAACATGGGATTAGCTATTCCAAAAGAAATGTATGATAGTAATCAAAATATTTATGTAATTCGTAGAGAAATCGTGAATGGAGAAGAACGTAATATCGCACGTATGGCTAAACTTAGAATTGGAAGTTCGAATGAGGAGTATTACGAGGTAAAACAAGGGATATCAATACTGGATCTAGTGATATTATCAGGGGGTGAAATGATAAGGGATGGAATGGAAGTCTATGTGGAGAGTATATCGAATGAATAATAGAAGAAAAAGAGTTAAAAATAATAATGATTCAGGTATTAGAATGAGTTGGAATATACGTTGTATGTTATGTTTACTTCCTAGCATATTGGGGATCACACTATTTTATATAATTCCTTATCTTAGGATATTATATTATTCTATCATAAACAATCAATTTCAACGAAAGCTGGTATGGTTTCAAAATTATATAGAAACTTTTAGAAATCCTTATTTTATATTAGCCTTAAAAAATAGTTTGTTACTTATCTTTCTTGCGGTTCCTTTACTTATAGGTATCGCTGTCCTTCTATCAATACTTTTGAACTTCACATTAAATAAAATACCCTTGGTAAGAGATGGACTTATTTTTCCATTTTTTCTTCCAACGGCAGCAATTGTTTTGGTATGGCAGCAATTATTTTCGTGGACAGAAACAGTGACGCCTATCTATTTACTATTTATATGGAAAAACTTAGGTATCTGTCTTATATTACTTACTGCTGCTTTAACAACAATAAGTAAATCTATTTATGAAGCTGCTAGAGTGGATGGAGGAAAAGGACTATATCTGCATCTAAAAATAACGCTACCATGCATTACACCAGCAATCTTTTTTACGGTGTTATTATCCATTGTTAATAGTTTTAAAATATTTAAAGAGAGTTATCTTTACTATGGCAATAAATATCCACCTGATCATAGTTATACACTACAGTTTTATATGAATAATAATTTTCTTAAGTTTGATTACCAGGCATTAGCAACTAGCTCAATATTAACATCTATATTGGTATTATTAATTGTTGCAATTGGTCTTTTAATTCAAAGGAGGTATCAATCATATTGATAAGAAAGGATAGTATGAAAAATCTATTACTTATACTTGTTGGTGTTATACTAGGAATTTTATGTATTATCCCAGTTTTTATAACAGTTATTCAGTCCTTCCTACTAGATGGAGTGATTACCATAAGAGGATATATCGAATTGTTTATTAATTGTTTTCCATTTTATCGTTATTTTTGGAATTCATCCTTGTATACGGTAGTAATCACAATTGCTACGTTACTAATTAGCATACCTGCTGCATTTGCTTTTAGATTTTCAAATTTTAGAGGTAAAAAATCACTTTACATACTTTATATCATTCTAATGATGATGCCACTTCAAGTAATGATACTACCTAATTATATTGGTTTACGTGATATGAACTTACTTAATACTCCAATGTCTATTATAATTCCAGCTGTTTTTACACCCCTAAGTGTGGTAGTTATTCATCAATATTTAAGAGAAATAGATGTATATATGATAGAAGCGGCTAGGCTCGAAACGAATTCCTGTATTCACATCATCATTCAATGTATTATACCACAAATAAAAGTCTGTTTATTTGCAGTAGCATTATTAGTCTTAGCAGAAGCTTGGAATATGGTAGAACAACCTATGCTTTATTTAGATGGGGATAAGTGGAGAATGTTATCTACATTTATTATAGAAAAGGATCTATATAAGAAAGAAGTACTATTACCTGCTTCTGTGATATTTATGATTCCTGTTGTATTTGCCTATCAGCTTTTTCATGATGAATTAAAGAATGGACTCAAGCTTTATTGATATTAAAGGTGTTTCACTTAAATATCATAGCTAAGATAATATAACTAAGATTAAATAAAAATTATTACAATATATAGCTAATATAAAAAATAATTATTTTAAATTATAACTAAGATTTAATAATAATTATCACAAAATATAACTAAGATAAAATATAAAAGACCTGTATGTACAATTACATAGAGGTCTTAATATTATTATATTTTGCTTATTCTTTTAAGTAAATATCTAGCCTTCGATTTGATTCTATTATAACCGTCTCTAAATCTATTTCATCTAAAAGATATTTTTCAAATTCATCAAGAAATAATTCGCTTGGATAGGTAAACTTAATATCACCAGACGCATAGATCTGGTAAATATCATCCATAACCATGGTGTTTGGATACAGTGTTCTATCCTGTTTCATAATAGTTTTATTGTTTGACAATAGGTATTTACTTAGAGATGATATATATTTTAAGGATTCTTTTATGTTCTTTGATTTAGGATTAACAGCTAAAAAATAACAAGTTGCAATATTCTTTTGATTATTTGTAATACTTGGAATTGAGGTGGCTCTCAGTTCAGTATTATCTAAATAACGCATTTGGTTTTTAATATTATCTTGTAACTGAAATAAGAAATCGGTACTTCCTTCTGTTTGAAACTGGACATTAAGAGAGCTATTACCAAATTCGTCAGATGTCATGTAGTTTAATTTATCCTTAGACAAAGTGGCTATATCTGTAAAAAGATCTGTCTCAAAGCTTTTATTCTCCCTTAGATACTGGTATATAAAATCATTCACAATCAGAAAGTCTGAATTAAAATATAGATTTTTTAATACATTTTCTTTTTTTACCCTAGTTATAATATTAAGAAAGGACTCTATATTCATTGAATTTGAAAAATCAATATTATATTCCTTACAAATTGATTCATTATATAAGTATATAGGTATATCAATATAAATTGGTAACATCCATATATCTCCATCAAGGTTTGTTGCAGCTTCCTTTATATATGGAAAGCAAGCATCTAAATATTCCTTCACACCATCTACCTCATTAAGAGGATAAAAGGATCCTTTATCACGTATATTAGATGAGATATCTTGACGAGTATTCATACTATATATATCATAGTTCTTATCCTGTGATAACATTAAAAGAGCTAATTTATCATCAGATGTAGCATCATATTTTATATTATAACCACAGCTAAAAGGTACGTATAGATTAAATACTTGATTACTTAGTAAGGTTAATTTCTTATTGTCTCGAAGGTAGGCTGAAGTTTTAAAACGGAATATATTTGTTAGATTAAGGTCAATGAAATAGGTATATTCACCTTTACTTTTAATATTATAAGTAGATACTAAAATATCTGGAAGGACGTCTCTTTTCCCTTCTTCGGGGGTAAGGGAAGCTGATGAAAGTTTAAAAGTAGTGGTAGTTAAATCGAGATAAATATAATTATTCTCTTTGTTAAATATAGTAAAGTTAGATAGCTGGCCCATATTATTTGGAATCTTATCAGATAAGCTTTGTTTATCAACATCATAAATAGTAAAATAGTATCCTATGGAAGGGTCATATGCATAAATTACTAGATTACCTGAAGTATTTTTAGATATCGATAATGGTAGTTCAATCGGTAAATTTTCTATTGTACCAGTAGACAAATTAAAATATCCTATTTGCTCTCCTGAATAATGAAATCTCCTATCGTCGGAAGCAAGTGTATATACCTTTTGAATCTTGTCTTTATGCCTTCCGATAAAAAATAAGGTATCATTAATAGGCTCTAATTTGTTAATTGATGTATAATCAGTAAACTTACCAATAACTTCAGAGCTTTTAGTTTCTTTTAAGAGTTCATTAAGATAGATACCATCTGTAGAATAAGATATATATAATATTTTATCATCTAAAAGAGAAATCATATTGACATTAGGAGCAGAATAGGAATCCATAAGAATACCATTAGGACTTACAATATTAATGTATGTTTCAGTATTTGCAAGTTCTTCTTCTTTTCCCTTATGTAGGTACTTCGTATACCCTGTGATTTTATTTGTTACAGAGTATAGAGTTCCATTCTCATCAATATCATAGGATATGATATTCTCTCCCCCAAATTCATATTGAAAAAAATCCTCCTCCAATTGTAGGGAGGTGTCAGTAGCAGTTTCCTTTTTACAAGATGATAATATTACAATAATGATGAAGGTATATATTATTATATGGAATTTTTTCATTTGATTAACTCCTTTACTTCTACGACATAAGGGATTTGGATTTGGCTTATGTTATTCTTATTCTTTGTTAGAGTTATTGCGACCATTTTATTATTATTATTAAAGTCACTTGTTATACCGTAAAGATTCCTTCCATCGGAATACAGGTTATTTATATCGTAACGCTCATTTATGTTCTCTGACACTACAGCATACCGTTTAAGGTCTCCACCTACTAATGGTATAGTAAAAATTGAACCACCATCAGAGATATAGATTGTATCTTTTATAACCACATAATCATATATATAAGCTACCTTATACTCTTCTAAACAAATTACTTTAGTCTCAGCATTTGTTAAATTCATTGTATAAATATGGGAGCTATCTACAAATATTAGATGTTCATTTTGTACATTTAATTTATTACTAGCATATTCTAAAGGAGCTAGTAATAAAGATTCATTATTATCTTCTTTAAGATATATACCATCATTAGAACCATGAATTTGAAATTCATTGTAAGAAATAGGTAAAATATAATCCACCTTAGTTGATTTGTCTTCTTCTATAGTAAGGACATAACCATTAAAATAACCATTCACATCGTATTTATAATAAAAGATGCCAAAATTATCAATATACAATAAGTCAGCAGGTCCTTTTTGTATTACTTCAAGTTTCTTTGTGATTAAGTCATAAGAATAAATATCGCCCTGATAGGTATTAGAAGATTCGTAACTGATAAAATAAAGCTTATCCTCCCATAGTTGCAGTGAGTGTGCTTTTTTCTCAATTAGGATGGTACTTATACCATCTTTTATTTGATATATATAATTATCCTTACCATAATTAACAAAATATACGGTATTATTTTTATTATCTGGACAGACCATGGCAGAAGGCCAAGCTACAAATTTATAGTTTGTGTTCAGGTTACCAGTTGGATAGGATTCTTTTGAAGTAATACCAGTAAAATTGATATCTAGAGGCCATACTTCATCCACAGCTTCGTTATTTATAGTAGAATCATTGCTATCATTACTAGATGTTTCTTCGTTTTGATGGTCTCCATATGTACTATAGCTATTATCAGTGAGAAAAGGTGTGTAGTCGGGTTCTTCGTCGTATTCATGCTTATTGCTACAGGAAGTACAAATTATCATAATACATGCGAAGACTATGATAGTCTTTTTAAACATAGTTACCTCCATTTATTGAATAAGTTATAATGTAAGTAAGTTGATTCCTAATTTAGAATTAATTTTTTTATAATTGTACTATATTCTTTGATTTACATTTGAAGTGGGCTATTCAAACAGCCCACTTCAACTTTAATTATGTGAAATACTATGTGTCTCATACGCTAGATAATCATTCGTAAAATAAGCACCACAAAAATTTCTACAACGGTATTCATAAACATTTCTAATTTCAGTTATAATACAAGTCTTAGTAACATATTTATAACCACCAAATACAGGATCCAATTCTGGAACAGTGACAGTATGGCTACCACCAGGTTGGGGGGCTTGAAATGTACCATCATGAAAATAACTATGTGGAGGACAGTTAGCTGCTAAAGCTGTAGTAGAAGGAATAGCTAGTAATATTGTAAATGTAAGTACTGTTAAAATATTTTTAATTTTATTCATCAGAAATATTTCCTTTCTAATATTAGTTGAGTAAATAGCGAATATATGCTATATTATTAATAGTCTCATAGAAAATTTAACAACTTTCTCGAGCTAAAAACGGGCATGTTAGTACAGGGGGTCAAACCAGATAACATGTCCCTTTTTAAAATTAGGCGATCGAATTAAATGCATAATAATATACTCCTTTCATAAATTATATAGTTTAAATAATAAACTATATATCATATTGTAGCAAAATATGTAAATATAGTCAATTGATTTGTTAAAAAAATATAAAAAATTCCAATTATAGGTTCATTCATGATTGATAGTGGAAAAACTCAATTATTGTATATCGTGGAATAGAAAAATTAAAATGAATGAAACAATATTGTAATTCTATTGAAATAGGACTTGCATAATAAGGTTTAATCAAAGTAATATATGCTTAAGTAACAATAATGTAACGTATTCTCTTTTCTATCATACAATTATTAATATAGAGTAATTTGAGGTCTTTATGATAATTCATGTAGTTCAATCAGGCGAAACAATTAATTCAATCGCAGATAAGTATGGGATACCTTCATCTAGATTAATAAGAGCGAATGGCTTAAGGAATCCTTTAAATCTAGTTGTTGGTCAGACTATAGTAATCGTCTATCCTAAAGAAGTTCATATTGTACAAGAGGGGGATACATTAGAAAGTATAGCTTACGATTATCAAATAACTACGATCCAATTGCTTAGAAATAATCCACATCTTTTAGATAGACGTGGTTTACGAAAAGGCGAATCAATTATAATTAGTTATGATGACGAAAAAAGAATGGATACAACAATAAATGGGTATGCATATCCATATATCAACCGAGATGTGTTACGTAAAAATTTATTATATTTAACGTATCTTTCTATCTTTAGTTATACGATAAATCCTGATGGTGAGTTAGATGATATCGATGATAATGAAATAATTGATATTGCAAAATCATTTGGAGTAGCCCCAATTATGGTATTATCTTATATTACAGAAAATGGTACTATAAGCAATGAAATATTTCATAGTATATTAAATAATAGAGAGATTAGAAATAAACTGATAGCCGATATATATAGAGTAGTAAGGAACAAAGGATACTATGGTATAAATATTGATACACCATCAATACTTGAAGAAGATAGAGAACTATATTATGAATTTATATCACTAATTAGTGAAGAATTTAATAAAGTAGGAATCAAAGTATTTGTTACAATCACACCAGAATCTTTTAAATCAGAAGTAGGGAGAACAGAACTTATTGATTATTCAAAAATAAGTAATGTTTCAGATGGTGTTGTTCTATTAACCTATTCCTGGGGGTATGCACAAGAGAGTTCGATTGAAGAAACACCCTTTTATTTAATAGAATTGTTGTATCAAATCATTGCACGGCAAGTTCCAGCAGAAAAAATGACAGTTGGATTTTCCAATATAGGATATATAATAAGTATTCCATATGTAGCTGGTGAGACTAGAGCAAGTTCTATAAGTGCAACAAATGTAATACAACTAGCAAGGAATACTGGTGCTGAGATTAATTATAATGATGTTAATCTATTATCTTATTTTTTTGTTATAGATAATGAATCTGATAACTTCTTTGTTTATTTTCATGATGTTAGGGCCGTTGAAGCTGTATTCGATATGATATATAGAAATGGTTTTAATGGAATGGCCATTTGGAATATTATGTATACCATTCCTCAAACATTTTTATATATAAATGTATTATATAATATTATTCAGGTTTTATAAATGGCGAAACAAACATAAAGAAGACGTATCCTAATTTTTTGGGCTACGTCTTTATTCCATATATATTATGTTGATTAATTAGCTAAATAGATTCCGTAATCCAATATTACATCACCATTCTCATCTTTCTCTGTAAAGCGTGGACAGTTGTAACGTTCAAAGAAACAGACTCTATTATGCGCATCATCTTTATATTTATCCATACCGTATTCTTGTAATTTCTTCATACAAGCATCATGCATATTATAGATACTTCCATCATGTTCATTACCTTTAATGAAGCATACTCCCACATCTCCATCTTCTAAATCAATGTAATCATATCCTTCTGGTACATCTGTATTTGGTGGAAAGAATATACCGATCCAATATTCGAAAGAATTCTCAAAATCAGAACCATTACAACGCATAAAACCAAGGTAACCATTCTCGATGTTCTCAGCTTCTCCTAGTTTTTCAAGTTCTCCAAACCATCCATTTTGAAACCATTCGCCCCATTTTCCACTATAACTACCATCATTGCCTCTATCTTTGTTGGTATAGCATTTTCCAATAAAGCGAAGTGCAGGTAGGTGTTCCATATAAGTTTTAATAATTTCTGCCATGTTTAACTTCCTCCATTATGTATTTTTTGTATTTTAATGTAGTATTACAGAACTAGTTCACTGTCAGTAATTGCAATGCCTTTGGCATGCAGGGTGTTGTATTATTATGGAAAACTTATGTTATCTTTATACTATCACACATTCCTTCAGGTTACAATTATTTATTTTCAATTATTTCACTACATAAAACTATATAATATTCATCAATCTATCGCATTTTAATATAGATATGTTATAATATTGTATAAATATGGTTTTCGTAAATGAAGGAGATAATATATGAAAAAATTAATCTTATCGTTATGTATAATGTTATTAACACTATCTGCTATCGGATGTAGAAAATCAAATCAGAATATTAATAATTATGAAATATTTGGCATTAACACGAAAGTAATAGACAGGATCGAAGTTATTCACGGCAATAAAATTGTGTATCCTGACAAGTTTCAAAAAGATAAATTAATAGTCATAGAGGATTTAAATGCATTCTTTGTTCGATCGAGTGATCGAATTGATTTATTAGATGAAGATATCAGTATTACTTTGGAAGACGCCGAAGGATATGCTCAAATGGATGAGAATAATTATTATATTTTTATTACTTTTTTAGAACCTCAGGTGTTAACTATCTATAATACTATTAAGAAAGAATATCATAACTGTGACGGTGTGTTGTTTGATATGAATAATGCAAAGTTACATTGGAGTACAAAGGGGAGATTTACAGGAACATTAGGTTATAAAGATAACACTTTAGACACTGTAATTGAGTTAGATACCTTAATGAAACAGATTGAAGCTATATTCAGCAATTTGGAATAGTGGTCCATTTATATAACTCTAAGTATTTGATAAGATTAGTGTTAAATTAAATTAATAAATATCAATAGTAGATATTTCTTGATGGTTAAACTTGCATAGGTTATAATTGGTATATTCTATAAGGAGAAAAGCTCGTTATTGGATACGAGTTGTAAAATGTATGATAGGTGATTATAAAAGATTTAATATGAAGAAAGCACCATTAAGACAGAAGAATTATTTACGTCCTATAACTTGGGCTTTAAGCTTTCCAGATATATTTAAACATAGAGCGAAAATCAATAAAATAAATATGGAGGGTATAAAACCACCTTATTTATTACTATGTAACCATAATTCCTTTCTTGATTTTAAAGTAATGACTATAGCTATTTTTCCGAATCGAGCTAACTATGTTGTAGCTATTGATGGATTTATTAAGAGAGAATGGTTAATGCGTTTGGTGGGATGCATCTGTACAAGAAAGTTTACCAATGATTTGATACTTGTTAAAAAAATGCTTCATGTTGTTAAACAGGGTGATATTGTAGTTCTTTTTCCTGAAGCTAGGTATTCCTTATGCGGAACCAATGCTGTTTTACCTGATTCATTAGGAAAACTGATTAAAATAATGAATGTTCCGGTGGTTACACTTATAATGCACGGACATCATGTTAATTCACCTTTTTGGAATCTTAAAAACCGTTCTGTAAAACCTATTGAGGCTGAGTTAAAACTTCTATATACACCAGAGGTAATTAAAACATTAAGCACACATACAATTAATGCAGAACTTGATAAGGCTTTTCTGTATGATGATTATAAGTGGCAAAAGGATAAGGGAATACATATTACCTATCCAAATCGTGCGGAAGGTTTACATAAGGTATTATACCAATGCCCTCATTGCAAAACAGAATATGAAATGAATTCTAAGGCTGATGCTATTTGGTGTAATCATTGCGGAAAAAAATGGTATATGACAACTCTTGGTGAACTTAAAGCAGATGAAGGAGAAACAGAATTTAGTCATATTCCAGATTGGTATGAATGGGAGAGAAAGAATGTCAGAATGGAAATTGAAGCAGGTACTTATCATTTCGAGAGTAAAGCTGTCATTCATTCCCTTCCGAATTCGAAAGAATTTATTAATATGGGTACAGGTACTTTGGTCCACAATATGAATGGATTTTTACTAAAAGGTAGTAACAATCATATGCCTTATGAATTAACTTGGACAGCTCATACTCTTTATTCGTGCCATATTGAGTATAACTATCGTAATATTGGCGATTGTGTTGACCTTAATACAAGTGATGATACCCTATATATATATCCATTAGTCGAAAAATTTTCTGTAACAAAGCTTTCTTTAGCGACGGAAGAGCTTTATAAAGTGGCAATGTTACAACGAAAAAAAGGATAAAAGTATTTGTTAAAGTTGACTTTTAGCTGTAATAATATTGATTTTAAGAAAGGGAAGACAATGATACGAGCTGTAATATTTGACATGTTTGAAACATTGATTACTCACTATAATAGTCCATTATATTTTGGAGCACAAATGGCAGAGGATGCAGGAATTTCAGTAGATAAGTTTCAGTCGCTTTGGCATCCGACTGAAGATGATCGAACGATAGGAAATCTAACATTAGAAGCTGTTTTGGAAATGATTCTTAAAGAAAATCAATGTTATTCTGAAAGGACGTTAAAGAAAATTGTAGATAAACGTATCGCAGCAAAGGAAGCATGTTTTAGGCATTTACATAATGAAATTATCCCAATGCTTACAAATCTGAAAGAGAGAGGATTTTTAGTTGCTTTAATAAGTAACTGTTTTTCTGAAGAAGCTAAAGTAATCCGTGAAAGTAATCTATATCCATATTTTGATGCTGTTTATCTATCATATGAACAGGGGATTCAAAAGCCTGATGAAAAGATTTATGAAAGATGCATGGAGTCCTTATCTGTTAGTGCAGAGGAGTGTTTATATGTTGGAGACGGCGGAAGTAATGAGTTAGAAGCTGCTAGAAAGCTTGGAATGAAAGCATTACAAGCAGTTTGGTATTTAAAAGATGGAACAACACAACCATCAAAGAGACAGTATGACTTCCTTCAATTAGAAACACCACTTTGTGTACTGGACTTCGTCGATACATAAGTTATCTTATTTAAAGCAAACGATTTCTATTTGACAATTAAATATAAAGATGGTAATATACTTTTAATTTCACATTTAAAGGCTATGAAAAGAAGTAGTAAATGTTATTAGAGTTACAGAGAGAAGATGGTGGTGCGAGTCTTTACAAAGATAACATGGAAGCAGTCTTGGAGCTATGAATCGAACGGAGCAATCTAAGTAGACTTCATCGGAGATTCCACCGTTAAAAGGAAATTGGTATCAGGTAATATAATGAATTACCCCGTACCAAAAGAGTGCAAGTTTAACCTTGAAATTAGGTGGTAACACGGACATAATAGTTCGCCCTAAGCTGAATGAATCAGCTTGGGGCTTTTTTTATTTCAAAATTTTGTTGAGAGAGGAGATTTACTATGACAGCACAAGAACTAAGAAGAATGTATGTTGAATTTTTTAAGAAGAGAGGACATTGTGAAATCGCCTCAGCTTCCTTGCTACCAGACAACGACCCAACTGTTTTATTCACTACTGCTGGTATGCATCCTTTAGTTCCCTACTTGTTAGGTGAAAGTCACCCACAAGGCAAACGTTTGACAAATGTCCAAAAATGTATAAGAACATGTGATATTGATGAAGTAGGTGATGATACACATCTTACATTTTTCGAAATGTTAGGTAATTGGTCTTTGGGAGATTATTTTAAAGAAACATCAATTTCCTTGAGTTTTGAATTTTTAACAACTGTCCTTAATATTCCAATTGAAAGACTTGCAGTTACTGTTTTTAGCGGTGATGAAATGTTTGCAAGGGATGATGTAACAGCTAGGATGTGGAAGTCAAAGGGCTTAAAAGATAATCAGATATTTTCTTATGGTAGAGAAGAGAACTGGTGGGGACCAGCAGGAGTTACAGGCCCATGTGGTCCAGATACAGAGATATTTTATGATATGGGAAAGGAATCTTGTAGTATGGATTGTGGACCTGCCTGCCACTGCGGTAAATACGTTGAAATATGGAATAATGTATTCATGGAATATAATAAAAATAGTGATGGTTCATTTAAAGCTCTACAGAATAAGAATGTAGATACTGGAATGGGAATGGAAAGAGTCTTAACCATTATGAATGGTAATGATAATGTATACGATACTGAATTATTTATTCCAGTAATGAATAAACTCAAAAGCTTAACAGATGTTCCTTACTCAAATGAAAACAAACGTGATTTCCGTATCATATGTGAACACTCCAGAGCGATTACATTTATACTGGGCGACCCAAAAGGAATTACTCCTTCTAATACAGAACAGGGTTACATTTTAAGAAGACTTATTAGAAGAACGATAAGATTAATTAAAAAATATGGCTTATCTGATAGCATCCTTTGTGATTTGGTTCTTGTGATAATTGAGCAATATAAAGATGTATATAGTGAACTTGGTGAAAATAAAAGATTTATTATGGAGCAAGTAGAGAAAGAGTCCAATCTATTCAGAAAAACGCTTGATTCCGGTCTAAAGAAAGCAGAACAGTATTTCTCTTCACTACAAAAGGATGAATTATTAAGTGGAGAACTTGCATTCAGGTTATATGATACCTTCGGCTTTCCTATTGAATTTACTATGGAATTAGCCCATGAGCGTAGAGTAAAAGTCGATATTATCAATTTTTGGCAAAGGTTTAAAGAACATCAGGAGAAATCAAGACGAGGTTCAGAGGGAAAGTTTAAAGGAGGACTTGCTGATAGCAGTATTCAGACTGCACGACTTCATACCGCTACCCATCTTTTAAATGGTGCCCTAAGAAAGGTGCTGGGTGATGGTATTTATCAACGTGGCAGCAATATAACCGAAGAAAGATTGCGATTTGATTTTTCGTTTGATAGAAAACTAACCGTAGATGAGTTGAATGAAGTCTCAAGTATTGTAAATGAAGCCATTGATAAAGGTATTGATGTAATATGTGAGGAAATGACATTGGATGAAGCTAGAGAATCTAATGCTATAGGAATATTTGATCATAAATATGGTGATAAAGTTAAAGTCTATACGATTTCTGGTTACTCCAATGAAATATGTGGTGGACCACATGCTTCCAACACAAATGAATTGGGGAGATTTACCATATTAAAGGAGGAAGCATCTTCGGCTGGAGTAAGGAGAATTAAAGCAAAGATAGAGTGTGATTTAAGTTAAAACCAATTATAGTAAACTAAAGAAATGATTTCTTAATAGAATCTAATAATAATCACATCCATTGTTTCTAAAATATATCGAGCTAATGAAGTTCTTTTTATTTTGCTCTGTTAGACAAAAATATTGATATTATGTAAATATGTAATGTATAATATTACCATGCTGATGGTTAGTAATAGGTTAAAACTACGAAGCAATAATGAGCCTGGTAGGATATTCAAATAGGCTTATATAACTTTAATTGTATCGTATCAGCTTTATAATAAAATTATCTAAGAAAGGTAGGGTTGATAAAATGAGTAAACCAAACAACATATGCAGGAGGATATATGTGTAACTCCTGTAATCAAAGGAGATATATTATGGACATTTTAATTAGGATTGAAAATGAAAAAGATTATCACCGAGTGGAAGAAATAACAAAGCTTGCGTTCTCTTATCCGGGTAGAATTGAGCGTGGTCAAATCGGTTGTCCGTTTGAACATTGGATGGTTCATGAATTGCGCAAACGAGATGGAATATTATCATTGAGTTTGGTCGCAGAAGTTAATAACATTATAATAGGACATATTATTTGTAGTGAAGCGATAGTCAAAAAAAATGATAAAACGTTACCTGTTTTGAATTTCGGCCCAATCAGTGTATTACCAGAATATCAGAGACAAGGAGTTGGAAAAGTCCTAATTAGGGCTATGATTGACAAGGCAAAATCGTTGGGATACGGGGGGATATTATTTTTTGGACGACCAGAATATTACCCACAATTTGGTTTCAAAGAAGCTTCCGTATTCGGCATAACAGATTCGGATGGATATAATTTTCCAGCTTTCATGGGAATGGAATTGATACCGAAGTACTTAACTGATTTTTCCGGTGGAAAATTCTACGAATCCGACATATATAACGATGAGTTAAACAGAGAAAAGGTTAAAGCTTTTGATGATAGCTTTAAAAAGATATTATGAATATAGTATAATATGTAGTTGAAATGCTCGTGATGTTAGGACACTAAATTAGCAGTCGTCCACAATAGTGAATTTTAAAGGAGGGAAAATACATCCCTCCTTTAATCATATCCATATACCAATTTATTATCTAACTATCATGCTACATGATGAGACAACTGAAAGAGTATGTATTATTGTAACATTTTTAATTCGACAAAATATACTATTATAAGAGATTCTTTTCAACTCTAATAAATGAAGAATGGTGATAACAATGGTAATTAGGCATTATGTTTTACTGGCTACAGATGGCTTTATTGATCTACCTACCACAAAAGACCTTTGTCCTCCAAATGATACGCTCCAAAAGACTTATATTTTTGGATTTGTAGGTGGACTATATCAAGTGATAGAAGATGGTAAACTCACATATGATAACCAATCCTTAAATTGGAAACTTTCAGCCAACTGGCAAGATTTATGGGAAATGCAAACAACTGCATCCATTCCTTCTCCCATGATATGGGCAGAGCAAGGAGACCATTTATATATAACTTTAATTAACCTAGGAATGCCGGTTTCTAAGTTAAATGACCCTCATACAATTCATTTGCACGGTGCTCATGTTGCGACTCAATTAGATGGTTTCCCAGAGTCTTCATTTTCTGTGCCTATGTGGATGGGACCGACGGAAGTACCACCGACAGCTACCTATTACTTTATGCCGGAGCATCCCGGAACTTATATGTATCACTGTCATGTTGAGGCGAGCGAGCATGTACAAATGGGTATGTATGGAGCATTAGTAATTTATCCTTCAGTGAAAAGTCTTGCACAAGCCTTGATTGAGAAGGATCATTGCGGCTACTGGTGTTATAAAGGTGAGGTTCAAAAGCACATTCCTCGCAATGCCAGCCATAGAAATTTTGCTTACAATAATATAATGACTTATTTTGATAAGGAATACGTTATGTTATTATCCGACATTGATTTGAAATGGCATCAAACAGTTCAAACTACAGTAGAGACAGGAGTTACATTTAATGCTTCTGAGTTTAAACCTAACTTCTGGTTACTCAATGGTAGGGCTTTTCCTGATACTCTGTTACCACACCCACAGACACCTCCGGTAGGTAGTAACCCGAATCTGTCTCAGATCAATTATGAAACTTATGTTCATGTTAGGACAGATGAGAAGTTCCTCCTTCGAATGATTAATATGGGTTATCAGGTAGTGCCGTGGCATATTCATGGTTGGCATTTTACTGTAATAGGAAAAGATGCACATCCAAGTCCGTTCTTGACCATCGCACAGGAAATAGATGAAATGTCTATGGTTATGTACTGCAGATCTACAAAGAGTATGAATCATGATATGATGGAAATGGGATTTACAGAAACGATTGGCTCTGGAGAAACCCATGATTTACTTCTAACTGCAGATAACAAGGAATCGTTATATGGCAGGTATATCTTCCATGGACAGGATATGATCCCATCATTATGCGAGCAAATGGCAGAGTTACAAACCATGGACCCTTTGTTAATTGCGGATATCCCGACTCAACCGGTTTCCTGTGATAATACTAAGACTGTAAACTATGTAAACTTATGCGCAAAACATGAATTCTTCCCTCAATTTTATCCAATGCATAACCATGATGATTATAAGGTTACGAATACAAATACACTGGAGACCCCAGCTTTCAGCAACTATCCGGGAGGTCAACTAACCATGATACAGACGGATGCGCCCTCTAGCCACAAGGAACATGATCATATGAACGAGCAATAGGGTATTTTCCAAGATAAGAAAAGTGCTTGTATTATAAGAATTATACAGGCACTTTACTTGGGGAGAGGAGGTTATTATGAAAATTGCAAAGAGAATAAGTAACCTATGGTATTTAGCAATCTATCGATTTACTCGTCCCACAATCAAAGTGTTGAAGGCGTCTTTTAGCGGAGACGGGAGTTTTATTGATGTACGTTATTGGTTATCTCGCCCTGATATATTGAATCCTAAAATAACTCCGTATCTAATTACAGCGCAAAATCAAAGGTTGGGGTTGATGCACTTATCGAAATTTGGAGCTATCAAATCTAGGAACCGAAAGCATACGAACACAGGGATTTTGTTGTTTTATAATAAAGATTTGGTGGTTGGTAAAGGGGAAAGAGTCATACTTTATTGGGGGGAGTTAAAAGTTGAAATTGTTTTATAATTTCATCCTAAGTGCTATAGGCTAATGTAAAAATATCTATTATAACAATATAGAAACTCCATTGTTAATGGTAAGAGCATGAATGACTAATCTCTTATACCAAAAACAAAGAGTTTCTATATAACAAAGGATAACACTTGAATGAGGTTAAGTACATTTTTAATCGATTTTTATAATTATTTGATTATTTTTAGTATTCGGATTAATCCTTCTCCCTAAGCTTTACCTTATTCGCTGCGCTTCTTCTTCTTGAATCTTCAATAGCAGCATAATGTTTTTTCGTCGTATTTACATCCTTATGGCCTAATACATCTGCAACAAGATAGATATCTCCGGTTTCTCTATATAGGCTGGTTCCATATGTACTACGTAGCTTATGAGGGGTGATTCGTTTTAACTTAGTTACTAATTCAGAGTATTTTTTAACTAAATTTTCAACCGCTTTTACACTAATTCGCCTTTTTTGCATGGATAAAAATAAGGCGTCATCATGTCCAGTTTGAGTAACAATTTGCTCTCTTTCTTGTAAATAAGCTTCTAGTGCATCTCGTACTTCCTCTCCGAAATAAATAATAGATTCGGAACCACCTTTTCGTCTGATTTTAATTCCATCATTATTAAAATCAATATCACTGATATCAAGTCCAACACATTCGGAAACACGGATACCAGTTCCTAATAAAATAGTGATTATGGCTAAGTCTCTATTTTTGTTTTTCTCATGATATTTCTTTTGAGAGGTAGTCATATTTTCACCTGATTCAACTTGATCAAGCATTTTAGCTACTTCGTCAATATCAAGTCTTACAATTTCTTTCTCATGAAGTTTGGGTATGTTAACAAGTGCCGCAG
>JAFAEB010000122.1 GCA_023424235.1 Bacillota bacterium | reverse complement strand
GGGTACTACCGTTAACCTTGCGAAACCAGTGGGTAAATTTTTAACGATGTTATCAATTATTTGTATTTTATTAATGCCTTTCATTGGTATATGGGTAATGGTAGAAGAATTTACACCGATATCTGTTAAGTTATCAAATGAAAATGTAACGATAGAACATACTAGAAAAATACGAACCCTTCAGTTTGATGACATTGAATCTATTAAAATAATCAATACATTACCGAAATATTATAAAATTATTGGTTCTAGTATGGATAATTTATTAAAGGGCACATTTGTTGCTGAGGGTTATGGGGAAGTAAAATTATATTTGAACCCCAAAAAAGCTCCATTTATTTTGATAAAAACATCGGAGAATACTTATATTTTAGGTTTAAATGATTCACAAAAAACATTAGAAGTATATGATTCGATTGTAACACTTAAAGGAAATTAGAGTCAACGAAGGTAACATTATAAGGTATAAAACGAAATTAGGTTTATTTGTAAATTTTTTTTCAACAATTGTAGAAACACCCTTGATATTTCATGAAAAAGATCTTATAATGTGATATATAGTATTAGGAAAAATGGATAGATTTCATTATCCTCTGTCTTTAAGACAGTTTCGAAGAGAGATTAGTCATAAAGGCAGAGGTATTATTATGAATGTTGTGAAACCGATTACAAAAATTTGAGTTTATACATAATAACACTAGAATAAAACTTATTTAAATTATTAGGAGGAATATATTTTGGAGAATGTATTTGAGGTTAAAGATGATTTTTATTTCAACAAACAACAAATTAAGATAATATCTGGAGGAGTTCATTATTTTCGTATTATGCCAGAGTATTGGAAAGATCGCCTCATTAAGCTAAAGGCAATGGGATGTAATACAGTTGAAACTTATGTTCCTTGGAATATGCACGAACCTAAAAAGGGAGTTTTTAACTTTCAAGGTATGCTAGATATAAAATCATTTATTGAGTTAGCCAAGGAGCTTGATTTGTTTGTAATTGTAAGACCATCACCTTACATCTGTGCAGAATGGGAATTTGGTGGACTACCTGCATGGCTATTGAAAGAAGATGGTATGAGACTTAGAGGAAGTTATGAACCTTTCTTAAACCATGTTGATGACTATTATAATGAATTATTCAAAATTTTATCACCACTTCAAATTATGTATGGTGGTCCAATCATTATGATGCAAGTTGAAAACGAATATGGATATTATGGAGATGATACTTCTTATTTAGTGGCTTTAAAAGACATGATGATTAAATATGGAACAAAAGTACCATTAGTAACCTCCGACGGTCCATGGGGAGATTCTCTTGAATGTGGTAAACTTGAAGGGGTGCTTCCAACAGCTAATTTTGGGTCTAAGGTAGAAGAGCAATTTGAAGTCTTAAGAAAACATACCGATGGACCACTTATGTGTATGGAATTTTGGGTTGGCTGGTTTGATAGTTGGGGGTCTGACTCACATAAAACATCAGACTTAGCTCAAAATGTTAAAGATTTAGAGGATGCAATTAGACTAGGACACCTAAATATATATATGTTTATCGGTGGAACTAATTTTGGATTTATGAATGGTTCAAACTATTATGATACCTTAACTCCAGATGTAACTTCATATGACTATGATGCTGTTTTAACAGAAGCTGGTGACATTACACCGAAGTATCTAGAATTCAAGAAAGTTATTGGTAAATATATTAAGCTACCAGAGATTGACCTATTACCACAAATTGTAGCAAAAGCTTACGGTGAAGTTGAAGTAGTAGAAAGAGTTGGTTTATTTGAATCCTTAGATGATTTATCAACTCCAGTAGTTAATACATATCCGATGTCCATGGAAAAACTAGATCAAAATTATGGATATATATTATATAAATCCGCATTAGAAAAAGAAAAGAGAATCGAAAAGCTAAGATTATTTGATGCTAATGATAGAGCTTTAGTTTATATCAATGAAGAATTAACTACAACTTTATATGACAGAGAATTATTAAGTGAAGTTGTGTTAAAAAGAGAATTAGAAGAATCCAGCGAAATTGCTATTTTAGTTGAGAATATGGGTAGAGTTAACTTTGGACCATTCCTTGAAAAACAAAGAAAAGGTATTGATGGTTCAGTACAGATAAATGGTCATGGTCATACGAATTGGACTCATTATACACTACCATTAGATAATCTTGATAAATTAGATTTTACCAAAGGTTTCACAGAAGGAAAACCAACATTCTCTAAATTTGAACTTATAGTAAAAGACTTAAGTGATACCTATTTAGATATGGAAGGCTGGGGAAAAGGCTGTGTACTTGTAAATGGCTTCAACCTTGGACGATTCTGGGAAGTAGGGCCACAAAAGCATTTATATTTACCTGCTCCATTACTAAAAGAAGGTAAGAATGAAATTATTATTTTTGAAACAGAAGGAAAAACAAAGAACACAATAGAATTCAAAAATCACCCTAATTTAGGGTAATATATAGCTAAGGAGGTTTGCATTATGCTTTTTCAGACTAATGGTGAGTTACCAAAGATCCGTTTAATGAATTCTGTCATTATCAGACCTCCTTATATACATTATAAAAGAAAACCTGATGAATACATTCTTTATATTATTAAGAAGGGAGCGATGTATTTAAAGGTTGGAGATGAAAGATATGAGTTATTACCAGGAGATTTTTTATTATTAGAACCAAATGTTATACATGAAGGATATGAAACTTCTTATTGTGAATATTATTACATTCATTGTAAATGGAATCAATTGATGAAGACAGAGTTTCCTACTTTAGAAGATAAGCATGATTATATACTGATGAAACGGAATAATTCATTAAAAAGCAATACAATTGGATATGAAAGTACCAATGATAATAAAGTAGTAATACCAAAGTACTTTAATTATTCCAATTATAATGATTTTATACATATTTGTTGTATATTAGATGAGGCCATTCGTTATAATGAAACACCATTAGAATACTACAAAGTTTTAACTTCTCTTAAGGTTATGGAATTTCTAATAGAAACTTATCGATGTTATGTACTAGATCATATCGAAAGCACTACTACATATATACCCAAGTCTTACATTAAAGTACAGGAGCTATTAAGTTACTTAAATTCTAATTATAAGGAAAAAATATCAAGTCATACCATTGAAGAGATAACTGGAAATAATTTTGATTATATTAACCGAGTATTTAGACAAATGACCAATAAAACTATATTTCAGTATTTAAACACAATTCGTATCAATCATGCAAAAGAATTAATTGCAACAACCAATATGAAGATAAGTGATGTAGGCGGGGAAGTAGGCTTTCAAGATTTATATTATTTTAGTAAAGTATTTAAAAAAGCAACAGGAACCTCACCCTCCATTTATGCAAAAGCTGTATTAAAATAAGATAGGGATGTAGTAATAAATTGTATGGTACCTCATTTCACTAAAGGTACTTATCATATTTTTTGAATGAAAGGGCTGTCCACTAGAAAGTGTACCGCCCTTTTTACATAATAGTGTTTATCATTTAAGTTTATATAAATAGTGTGTGATTATTATCAAGCTTTAGACACGTTCTCATTTGATTGCCGCACACAGCGCTATGAACCGTGACAGATAAGTACTTCTGCCAAAGCTTATGTACCGATGGCGGTAAACGTTCTCCTTATGCATTCATAACCACACACTATTCTTTTACAAATCGTTGTGACAAACATTTATTTCTAAGGCAAACCTTCTCCTTTTTGACTGCAAAAAATATTATTTAACTAGATAGTGATACTAGCACTACGTAAGCCATGACCACTCACTTTTACTTTTACAGGCTCGTCATTCTCGCTGTTTCTCCTAATGTATATGATAAATTTACCTTCTAGAGCACGACTATAATTAGCCGTATAATCAGTAACATCAGCCAAATCACCATTTTCTAGACTTACTAAAGTGCCCCCACCAGTAATCTCCACCATAAGTATTGAAGAATCATTGCTTACTAAATTCATATTAGCATCTGTTATGGATACTTCTACTTGAGTTAAGGTATGTAAGGTTTTAGCAATGGAATTAATATTTTGCTTTATAATACCATTATCATTCATTAGGTCAATGTAATCCCATACTTTTAAGTTTATATTGCAGGATGATCCAGTTGGGCTTATAGAATCTTCAACCGATTGTTTTCCGTTTACTAGTGAATCAGCAGCAATTACTTTTAGGTTACCTTCCTCATATGGAATAATCCATGAGATATATCCTAAGGAATCATCATAAGCTTTTCCTTCATATGCACTATCATTTATAAAAAGAGTAGCATAAGGCATATTCGTATAGCATCTCACCTCAATTTCTTCTCCTTTTATATAGTTAAAACTGCGATACATATGTTTCCATTCCTTATGAAGGCTCTCTTTTTTATCTGCTCTTGCAGTTACTAGGTATACAAATGCTTCCTCTACCCAAAAACTTTTTCTTCGATAATAGGATGTCTTTTCGAATCCGGCTAGAGTTAAAATTCCTGCATATGAACCATGTATTGGCCAACCATGAGCTTCACCTAAGTAATCAATACCAGTCCATAAAAATTGACCTGAGATATAATCCAAATCTCTGACATATTTCCATGCCATATAAGAATGACTATTTTCGCTGCCAAGGAAAGGTTTGTCAGGGAAGTTTTTGTGATCATCCTCATAATATTGTTCCTTATAATTATAACCAACCACATCAAGAGGATCGATAAAGCCAATTTTAGTAGACAATTCTGGGAAAGCTACTGCCGTTGTTACTGGTCTTGTTGTATCCACTTTCTTGACTATGTTTGTAAGGCGTTTACATAGTAAGGACAAACGCTCTGCATTGGGTTTATTGCTATTAAATTGTCTTTCTGCCTCTGGTTTGTTCTTGTCATTGTTACCAGTCATGGACGTAAAGAGAGGATGACAGTAAGGATCATTTGGGTAATCAATTTCATTTCCTATACTCCACATTATTACACTAGGATGATTACGGTCACGTTTTACTAAGTCCATTAAGTCTTTCTCATGCCATTCAATAAAATCCTCATAATAGCCTTGATGGATAGGCGGATATACATTGTGCCCAGTTGTCCATTTATTTTTAGGTCCTTCCCATTCATCGAAGGCTTCATCCATAACTAAGAAACCAAGTCGATCACATAAATCATATAATTCAGGCATATGAGGGTTGTGACTCATACGTATTCCATTACAACCCATCTCCTTTAATTTGATAAGTCTACGTAACCATACTTCAGGTAATACAGCTGCACCTAAACTACCAGCATCATGATGAAGGCAAACACCTTTTATTTTCATATTTTCATCATTTAAAAAGAATCCATCCCTTGGAGAGAATCTTATACTGCGAATACCTACTGTATTATGCTGTTCTTCTTTGTATGAAAAACTACCATCACGAGCAGTCGATTCTATGATAGTGACTAAATCATATAAATAAGGATGACTAGTGGACCATAGCATAGGATTTTTTATTAGACCATTGGTTATAATAGTTTGTTCTTCATTTGGAGATAAGATGGTTTGATTCGAAAAGGAGGCTACTAGCTTTTCTTCATATACTAACTGACTTGTAACAGTTACAGTTGCTTCTTTATTTGTTGTATTAATAATTGGATTTTCAATCTGTATTTTGGCTTCGTCTTTTGAAAGCTCTGGTGTTGTAAAAAAGAGACCTTGATAGGTAGTATGAATTGGTTCCATAACTATAATTTGAACCTTGCGATAGATACCTGAACCAGTAAACCATCTAGAATCAAAGATATCATTATGAGAGACTTTTACTGATATTTGGTTGGGTTCGTCACCAAAGCATGCCTGATCAGTTATATCGTACATAAATGTAGCATAGCCAAAAGGGCGTTTTCCTAAATAATAACTATTACACCATACCTGTGAATTTTTATAAACCCCATCAAATACAATGTAGATTCGTTTTCCTTTAAGAGCTTTAGGTAAGAAAAATTGAGTTCGATACCAAGCTATTCCACCTGAAAGATATCCTGTTCCGCTTCCATTACTCTTAGAAAAAGGCATATGTACGGACCAGTCATGAGGAACATAAACATCCTCCCATTCATCATCACAATAGCCTTTATACCATCCATCATTTAAGTCATTGTAATGGAATTTCCATTTGTTTAATAAAAATGAATTCATAATTACCTCCTAACAATCAATTTGAATATGAGTTTCGTAATTTACTTCATAAAGTTAATATAGCATGTCACACTAGTTTTGATATCTATCATGATTCATGTTATCTTAACTTACACTTTAATTTAAGTATAAGAAGTATTTACTAAAATACAATAGCTTTATAAGTTCTTATTTGTAATATAGCTACTTTTGTATAATTGCTTTTATAAGAAAAATAAAAGTTTACTCTTGCTAGATTACAATTTATTAGTATGAAATGTTGACTTTATTAATAGGTTTGATATACTGATTATGTTCTAATATAGGTTATAATTTATAAGGGGGTTCTTAAGATGAATAATAAATCAATTACCGTTTACGATATAGCGAAAGAAGCAGGCGTTTCACCAGCTACTGTTTCTAGAGTTTTAACAAGTAACGCTAAAGTAAGTGAAGAGAAGAAAAAAAGAGTACAAGATATAATTGATAAATATGACTTTGAACCGAATTGGTTAGCGAGAAGCCTTAGTAAGCAAGAAACCAATACTATTGGAATGCTAGTACCTGATATTAGAAATCCCTTTTACTCCACTTTATTTGTAGAATGTGAATTAGTAGCTGCTAGATATGGCTATAATATGATTTTATGTAATACCATAAATGAACTATCTGCGGAAGGAATACATCTGAAAAATTTAGTTGAAAAGAGAGTTGAGGCTATTATTCAAGTTGGTGGTAGTGTGGATGAGGTGAATCCGGACTCTGAGTATATAAAATTAGTAAATAAAATTTCTAAGAAAGTACCTATTATTATAGCTGGTGAATTAGAAGGTGTAGATGCAAATGTATATCGTATTACACCTACATTGAATCACGGAATGGAAGAGTTACTTCATTATTTACTGGAGAAAGGTCATAGAAAAATAGCCTTACTTGGTGGTAGAGATACCGTTATACCAACTAAGCGTAAACGAATAGCCATGGAGGAAATTTTAAATAAACATGGCATTCAATTTATAAAAGAATTTATAATTGATAGTGAATATTCAATCGAAGGTGGCTATCAAGTTGTGGAAGAATTGTTAAAGCTAAATGAACTACCTACAGCAATTATTGCAATTAATGATATGGCAGCTACTGGAATGATTAAAGCTTTAAATAGGAATGGTATAAGAGTTCCTGAAGATATTTCAATAATAGGATATGATGATACATTCTTTTCAGAGATTTCTACTCCAAAATTAACTTCAATGAGCTATAATCTTGTTTATTATGCAGAAACAATTATGGAGACCATACGAAATATCATTCAAAATAAAGAGGTTGAACGCTTACAATATATTCCGACTACCTTAGAGGTAAGAGATTCTGTTAAAAATATATTAGAGTAGACAGTTTATTTTTGTTTCAAAGTGAAGGATTTTGTAATCTTTTAACTTTGAAGCAAATAGTAACTTAAAACTTAAAAGTTCACAATATATATCATGAAATAAAGGGTAATATATACATAACTTATAAAAAAATAAATATTCATATTGACAGTTGATAAAATTCTTGTTACAATGTGAATATGAAATCGATTACAAATCTTAACATATTCGACAAAATATACAAAAAATTATCGGTAAATCATACGAATCTAATTTAGAAAAACGACATAAAAAAAAATAAATCTTAACTAATCTTATCTACTTAATGAAGAAGAAAAAGTGAATCTAACTAATCCTAATTACTAAGCGATATAAGTATCTTAACTAATCCTATTACAAAACGAAGAGCAAAATGTATCTTAACGAATCCTAACTACGAAACTAAGACCTAAGCAAATCTTAACGAATCATAACTATGAATGAAGACCAAAAAGTATCATAACGAATCGAAAGAGCTTAATATAGATACACTAGAACATTTATCAAACATTAATCAATAGAATTTTTGAACTAGTAATTGATAAATCGTTAAACAAGTGGCATTATTAATGTTTTGAAAACAATACATAAAAGAATGAAATATAAATAAGTGATGAATTGTTATTAAATAAATTTTTTTAGAGGAATTGAAAACGGTTTCATAGGCATATATTCAGTTTTGCAATGGGAAATTTATTCATAAAGGAGTGCATTCATGAAAACAAAAAAGTACAAGAACAATCCTAATCTAGTAACAGGTAAACGACTTACATTTTGGCAGAAGTTATATAAGTATCGGGTTTTATGTTTCATGTGTTTGCCAGCAATATTATTCTTTTTTGTTTTTTCCTATATTCCAATGCCCGGTGTATACATAGCATTTACCAACTTTAATTATGCAAAAGGTATTTTTAATAGTGATTTTGTAGGCTTTGATAATTTTAAGTTTTTGTTTACCTCTGGTAAAATTACAATGCTTACTAGAAATACAATACTCTATAACCTTAGTTTTATTCTATTAGGTAATGCATTACAGATATTTGTAGCTATTTTGATTAATGAAGTTAGAAGTAAGTATTTTAAGAAGGTAGCACAAACCTTTATGTTTCTTCCTTATTTTATATCCGCAGTATTAGTCGGATTACTTATGTATAATTTATTAAACTATGATTATGGTTTTGTGAATAGCATCATAAAGAACTTTGGAGGAGAGCCAATTAAAGTTTATGCAAATAAATATATATGGCCATTTATTATTCCACTGGTATATTTATGGCAGCAGACAGGTTATGGTTCTATCGTATACTTTGCCGCAATTATGGGGATTGATTCTGAAATGGTTGAAGCTGCTAAAGTTGATGGTGTAAATGCATTTCAAAAGATTAGATATATTATTTTACCGAGCTTAAAACCAACCATCATTATATTATTACTTTTTGCAATGGGTGGGATTATTAAAGGTAACTTTGGATTATTTTACAATATCAT
>JAFAEB010000069.1 GCA_023424235.1 Bacillota bacterium | reverse complement strand
GAATGTATTTGATACACCTCCTAAAGTGAGTTTGCGAGACGGCTTTGGGAGGTTTTTTCTATTATAACATGAAAAACGTTGGGATGAGAATTATTCACCCCAACATTTATTATAGAACCAGTTTTTATTATTTTGACTAGGTATGGTGTGATTTTATTTATTCTTATAGTAGAAGATGGCGATTTGAGTTCGATCCCTTAATGCTAATTTTTCTAAGATTATACTGATATAGTTACGTATAGTTCCCTCACTTAAAAATAAAAGCTCTGCAATTTCTTTATTCGATAAACCCTCAGCAATTTTACATATAATTTCATACTCTTTCTCAGAAATATCATAGGCTTCATAACTAGATACACCATTGTTATGACTTAAAAGGGTAGGAAGCTTTGTTATTATTTCATTTCCATAAACATTTTGGCCTTTACTAACCGCATGTAAGGCTGGAATAATGGAATCAAAATCTTGTTTTAACATATACCCTTTTGCACCCATATTTAAAGCTTTTATAATATAGTCATCGTCTAAAAATGTAGTTAAGTATAATATTTTAGCATCTTTATGTTTCTTTAAAATAAGCTCCCCAGCTTCAATACCAGTCATGGCATCCATACGAATATCCATTAGTAAGATATCTGGTTTATGTTCATCGTATAACTTAACTGCTTCAAAGCCATTGTATCCCATAGCAACTACATGAATACTATCGTCTGATGCTAATATAATTTTTATGGAGGAACATACAAGTTTATCGTCATCAATAACTAATACTTTCATTTTAACCCTCTTTTCTATGAACCATTATATTTTACTTCCTTTGGTATGGTTATAAATATTTTAAATCCTGCTTCTGTGTTAATATTAAATTGCCCATTAAAACTCTTTACTCGATCAAGTATATTTTGAAGTCCCATACCATCTGAATACATCTGATTATAAATAATTTTTGATATCTTTACTTGCTTTCCTTCAGGAACCACACCATTATCAGATATGATTAACTGATACATAGCAGGATGCTCTCTTAATATAATGGTTACCTTATTTCCATTAGAGTGTTTAATTATATTTGCTAGAGCTTCTTTAATAATGGCTATAAAGGAGTATTTTAGTTTACTACTAGGGCTTATATTAATGTCATAATCAAAGTTTATAGGGCAGAAGTTAAAGTCCTTTACGATGGATTCTATGCTAGTATATAAATCAATAGACTCATTGTGCATATTGTGAATACTCTCTCGTATACTATCCATTCCTTGAGAGATAGAATCCTTTAATAAAGTTAGACTCTCTTTCACTACTTCCTCTTTGCTTATTGTAAGAAGAGCACCAATTTGTAATAGGGAACGTGATAGGAGGTGACCTATATTATCATGTATATCCTTTGAAATTCGATTACGTTCATTTAAGGTTGCAACATTTATCTCATAATCTTGATTTTCTAAGATACTTTGATTTTTCTCTTCTTGTAAAAGGGATAACTCAGTGGAGGTATCCCTTAAATCATTATACTCAAGTTGTATTCGAATACAATAATTGGTTTTATATTTTAGTATAATACTTAACACAATAAAAACAGTTGTTAATAAAACTATCTGCACATTATACAATGAATAATTCGTAATAAGTGGTAATAGGATAAGACCTACTAAAATTTGATAATCATAAAAAATAATATCATATACAAACAATGGGGCAAAAATAAAGCATGGTGGCAGTATATAGCAAAAGGAGATAAATATCAGGTAAAAACCAAGCTTTAGGCGTCTATCCTCATAAAATAAAATTAAGCAGGAGAAAAACACTGATATTAGAATTGGAATAATATGAAATGAACCAATTTCTAATAAATAAATAGATAAACAACATATAAAAATTAATAATTTATCCTGTAAATAATACATACAAACCACCGTTCACCATGAAAAGGAAATTTTTTTTCCATCATAGCAAATTTTAACTTATAAATCAAGCATGTGAGCTTGATTACTAGTACAGTAAATGAAAACTCTGAAAATTATTTGTTAATTAATACCATGATATAGTATAATATTATCGACAACTGTGTTATTATATGATAAAAAGTATGGTAGATTGGAGAGCCCATGATAGTTGAAGTTAAAAATTTAGTAAAACGATATGATAGATTAGTAGCACTAGACCACATTAATATAAATGTTATGGAAGGTGAAGTATTTGGGCTATTAGGGCCAAATGGCTCAGGTAAATCAACATTAATTAACTGTATCTTATCCCTAGCTAAATATGATAAAGGTTTTGTTAGAGTCTTTAACCAAGAAATGAATATGGAAGCATATACGATTAAAAGAGATATTGGTGTAGTTATGCAAGATATCGGTATATTCAGGGAACTTACTGTATATGAAAATATTCAATATTTTTGCAGCTTATATATAAAAGACATAAATGAGGTAAAGGAGAGAACAGAGGAAGTTATTAAATTATTAGTATTAGAGGATTTTCAAACCTTCTTGCCAAAAAAATTAAGTGATGGTTTGTTAAGAAGAGTAAATATAGCTTGTGGCATTGTACATAAGCCTAAATTAATATTTATGGATGAACCGGTATTATCTGCTGACCCATATAGTAGGACAATCATTTTCGATGTTATTAGAAACCTGAATGACCAAGGCAATACGATTATATATGCAACCCACAGTATAGAGGAAGTAGAACAGCTATGTACACGTATTGCAATGGTGGATAAAGGAAGAATTATTGCATCTGGAAGTAAAGATGAATTAAAGGCTATGATATCGTTAGGTGAAAAAATAACTCTTGAGGTTTATAAACTTACAGAAAAAGAGATAAATGAACTGTTAGAAATCCCAAGTATTTCTGATTTACAGTATAAGAATAATATACTGGAGATACGTTCAAAAAAAGGTAGAAACAATCTGATCCATGTACTAGATTATGTGACCAAACATGGATTAAATGTTGGTAAGATTTATACCGAATTACCAACTTTAAATGACGTATTTCTTGAAATAACCGGTAAGGATATATAGGAGGACTTATGTATTTAACTTTATTTCGTTTGCGTCTTAAGTGTTTATGTAAAAGCTATAATTTACTAGTATTATTATTTATATTTCCAATTTTTATATCAACTTTATATTATTTAGGATTTTATAATGTAACAATTACGAATTCTTATAGTATAACACTATCCATTGTAGATGAATCTGATTATTTGAAAGTTTATAATTACTTTCAAGATATAAATGAATTAAATGAAAAAGAGCAATTTAGTATAACACTAAGTAAAAGAGAGGAAGCAGTAGACTCGCTTAAAACAGGTGTTATTGATGGGTATATTGTTATGGAAGAAGTTTATGTAGATGCAAATTCATTCAGTAAACCTGTCCTATTTGTAAAGGATGATGGGGTAAAGCAAACGACTATAAAAGCTTACCTTGACATGTATGAACTTGATTCTAGAGAAGGGGTTGCTATAGGTAAAATTGATAGAAATAATTTCGTATCCATGCTAGCAAGTGAGAATGAAAATAAGGATTATACATTATTATTTTTCTATGCTATGATTTCACTTATCTGTCTACTTGGTGCTAATCTAGGATTTAAAGAAATGGTGGATTTTCATAGTGAGGAATCCTTTGTAGGAAAAAGAGTATCTGTATCATCAGTGAAGGCTAGAAGGTTATTAACTGCTAATCTAGGTGCAATCTTTACAGTACATTTAACAAGTATATTATTACTATTGGTTTACTTTATACAGGTATTAGGTGTGATCCCAAGAAAACATCTACTTATATTATTTTTAATATGCTTATTCGGATCGATATTAGCAATTAGTCTAGGAGCATTTATACACGTATTTTTTAAAGTAAATAAAACAATTAAAAGGGGTGGAATAAACGTAATTATTTTTGGTGGAAGTTTTGCAGCTGGTCTTATGTTTACAGAACTAAAATACTATATCATGAGTAATTTTCCACTAATAAATTTAATAAATCCTGCAAGTTTAATTACAGATGCTTTATATTATCTATATCAGTTTGAAGATTATAATAAAGTAATTAGGAATATGCTTGTACTAATTGTATGGAGTATTATTTTATCTTTTATTGCTTTTGTACCTATTAGGAGAAACTATTATGCAAGTAATTAAGTTATATTTTAAACTACTAAAGAATGCTCTACCTACTATAATCTTTTACTTAATCATATTTATTGTATTAGTAGCGCTTAATATAAATGGAGCTAATCGTTTGGATTCAAGTAAAAAACGTGTTAAAGTTGCTGTGGTTAATTATAATGCGTCAAATGAGCTTACAACACACCTAATTAAATATTTAGAGCAGTATTTAGAAATTCATGACTTTAGTGATAAAGAGGATGAATTAGAAGAAGGTATCTTTTATGGTAAGATTGATGTAACATTAATGATACCATATCAGTTTGGAGAAGATTATTTAAAAAGTAGTGATCCTATGATTGGGATCAAATCTGTAGCAGACAAATCTATTGAATTATTTATTTCTAACCTGATCAACCATTACTATCGTTTTAGTGATGATATATTAATAAATAATCCTAACATTACAGCAAAGGAATTAATTAAAATCTATGACGCAAAGCTAAGTGCCATAGAAGCAAAAGTAATAACGAATAAAGCTACTATATGGGATAGTTTGACCTATTTTAAGTATGCTGCCTATATAATTTTTGTATGTATTTTATATGGTGTTAATCTAATTATGCGTACATTTAAAGATCCAAATATTAAAAAAAGAATTTTATTGTCTTTAAATGATGAAACGAGATTAGAAAAACAATTATTTTTAGGAAATTTCATTTTTACTAATATATTAATTTTGGTATTCATTGTAATAGAACGAATTATAAATAATAGGTTACATTTCAATAATAAAATGATATATATATATCTTCATTTTATGCTATATAGTTATTCCATATTGGGTTTTAGTTATTTATTATCCATATTGGTAAGAAAAAAGGAAAAACAAGATATTATAACGCATCTATTACCTTTAACAATTGCATTTTTAAGTGGAATTTTTATAGCGCAAGAAGAATTAAGAGATATAATGAAGCAAATAGCTAGTTTTACACCTACCTTTTGGTTTATTAAAGGAAATCAAGAACTAAGTATGATGGATCGTATGAATGTAAGAGCATTTGCAGAAGTATTCGTATACCTTATTACATGTATTTGCTTTAACGGTGTATTTTTCGCTTTATCATTGGTAATTATGAAGTATAAGAATCAACGAGATTACAATGTTTAAAGTAAGATAAAGTTTTACGAACAATTGTTCTTTTTTGCTTGTTATTTAACTTGATTAGTGATACAATTATACAAACAAATGTTTGTAGAGGTGGCTTATGAGTTTTATTATTAATGAAAATTTATCGATTCAAAAAAAACTAGAGATTCTATCAGATGCTGCCAAATATGATGTTGCTTGTACTTCAAGTGGTGTTGACAGAAAAGGGTTAGATAATGGTATGGGTAATTCTGTTGCCTGTGGTATTTGTCATAGTTTTTCGGAAGATGGTAGATGTATTTCACTATTAAAAATCTTATTTACCAATGAATGTATATTTGATTGTAAGTATTGTTCCAATCGTTCCTCTAATGATACACTAAGAACTTCCTTCACTCCAGAAGAGGTGTGCACTTTAACTATGGAGTTTTATAGAAGAAATTACATTGAAGGATTATTCTTAAGCTCAGGTGTATTAAATAGTCCTAATTATACGATGGAGTTATTATGTACAACCCTAAGAATGCTTAGAGAGGTACATCAGTTTAATGGCTATATTCATGTAAAGGCTGTTCCAGGTGCAGATCCTAGTGTAATTGAAATGACTGGATGGTATGCTGATCGTATGAGCGTTAATTTGGAATTGCCAACGGCAGATGGGCTCAAAACCTTAGCACCTCATAAAAATAGGAAAAATATCCTAAGACCAATGAAGCAAATTCAATTAGGTAGAAGTGTTGTGCGTAATCAATTAGGGTATGAATCCTTACTTACAGATAACAGATCTAGGAGTAGCAATATCCTACTTGGACAAAATGATAGGAATCAAGATAAGAATTCAATATATCAAAATATTCTCCAATTAGATGGAAAAAAAGATAATGAAATCATTAAGTCTCCTTCCAATATACCGAACTTTGGATTAGTAACAAGACCTACAATAAATAGAGGTTTTGTACCTGCAGGCCAGAGTACACAGATGATTATCGGTGCAACCAGAGAAACAGATTATCAAATTATGTCTGTTTCTGAAGCACTATATAATAAATTTCAGTTAAAACGAGTATTTTATTCCGCATATATACCTATAAATGAGGATAGCTTACTCCCAACTTTAGGTGGCGGACCACCATTGCTTAGAGAACATAGATTGTACCAAGCAGATTGGTTACTGAGATTTTATGGGTTTACTAGCAATGAATTACTGTCAGAAGAAAGACCTAACTTTAATATACTTCTTGACCCAAAGTGTAATTGGGCGCTTTCACACCTTGAGCAATTTCCAATTGAGGTTAATAGAGCAGATTATTATACTTTATTAAGAGTTCCAGGAATAGGGATGCGTTCAGCAGAACGTATCGTTAAGGCTCGTAAAAATGGAATCTTACGATTTGAGGACCTGAAAAAATTTGGTGTTGTATTAAAAAGAGCTATTTATTTTATTACATGTAATGGTAAAATGATGTATCAAACGAAAATCGATGAGGACTATATTACAAATCAATTAGTAAGTATTAAGGAGAGATTACCCTTAGGCATAGATGGGAGTAATCTATATAAACAGCTCACTTTATTTGATGATGTTAATTTTGCAGATTTAAATCAAAACATTAATCAATTTCAGATAGTTAAATAGTGTTAGGAGGTTTACAGTTGAATAAAAGAGTCTATCAATGTAGGGATACAGTTGATTCCATATTCACTGCAATATATGATGCTTGGGCATCAAAATATGGACATGATAATATTCGAATTGATGTTGTTTTAGAGAAAGATGAGACCTATAATTTTGAATTTTTCACTGAATATATAAAGGTAGATGAGGATTTTGAAAAGGCAAAAAAAGTTGCAGCGAGTATACCTAAAAAAATATCCAATGAAGCATATGATTTAGTTATAAATGCAGCTTGTTCTGATAGACTAGATAAAGGAGATATTATATACCGTTTTTTGATAATCGGTTTCTCTTTAGGTAGTAATGTGGTCAATCATTTAACAAATGAAGTTGTTATGAATATTTTTGAATTAAGTCGTAATGTATCTGTAGAAAGGCATCATTTTACAGGCTTTTTGAGATTCTCACAGATTAATTCATCCCTTCTATTAGCTAAATTAAAACCGAAGAATGATATCATACGTATGATTGCTACACATTTTTCTGATCGTTTACCCAATGAGGATTTTATTATTTATGATGAGGGTAGAAATTCAGTCATTATACATCCAGCAAATAGTCAATGGATTTATTCTAAGTTTGAAGATAAGGAATTTGAAAATTTAATTAAAATTGATGACATTGAAGAAGAATACAGTGTATTATGGAAAACCTTTTTTGATTCTATTTGTATAAAGGAAAGAAGAAATTTAAAATTGCAAAGAAATAATTTACCATTAAGATATCGTAGTAATATGGATGAATTTAAAAGTAAATAAAAGGAAAATAAGCCAGATATTAATACACTTGAAGCGCATAATAAATATAATCAGAGAGATACTATTTGTGCAAAGATTAATCATCTTATAGGAGGTTTTTCCA
This sequence comes from Bacillota bacterium, assembly GCA_023424235.1. Taxonomy (GTDB): domain Bacteria; phylum Bacillota; class Clostridia; order Lachnospirales; family Lachnospiraceae; genus Anaerocolumna. Next base: position 218 of record JAFAEB010000069.1, on the reverse strand, counting down.
TGAAAAAGAGATTATATTTATTGATGGCTGTATGTTGTTTAACATTTTTAACATTTACAGCTTGTACAACAGCAGATGATACTAATAATTCTAGTACATCAGATAATGGTACTGGAACTGGTACGAATAATGGTACTGGCAGTGGTACAGGTACAAATAATGGTACTACAGGCGGAACAGGCTCAGGAACAACAAATGGTACAGGCTCAGGAACAACT
>JAFAEB010000383.1 GCA_023424235.1 Bacillota bacterium | reverse complement strand
CCCATAATGCTATGGTGATTAAAGCTGGTTTTGCTAATGGAAGAAAAATTCTTGTAAATATCTGATAGTAATTAGCCCCATCAATTACTGCTGATTCTTCATAACTAGCAGGAAATGTCTCAAAGTACATTTTTAAGAAAAAGATAAATGAGGCTGCACCAAAATAAGCTGGTAATATAAGTGGTACATAGCTATCCGTTAGCCCTAAATTAGACCAAACGATAAAGGTTGGTATCATGGTAACTTCATATGGAAGCATCATGGTTGCTAACAATACCATAAAAAGAAAATTTCTTCCTCTAAACTGAAACCTTGAGAATCCATACGCTGCCATAGCAGAAATAAATACCTCACCAAAAATCTTTCCTACTGCGATTAATAATGTGTTGCTCATATATTTTAAGATTGGTACAACTTCAAAGGCTCTTTTAAAATTATCCAGTGTAATTGTATCTGGAAACCACTTGATCGGTATGGAAAAAATATCATCTTCTAACTTTAAGCTTGTGCTTATCATCCACAAAAAAGGAAGAAGCATAATAAAAGACCCAATAATCAAAGTAACATACCATGTAAATTTACGAAAGCGAACCTTTTCATTTGAACCATAAAGTGAATTGGGTTTTTGGTTCTTTACAAAACTCATATTTTTCCTCTTTTCTCTACAACGCTGACTATTCGGTATGTACCCAGTATTTCTTTGTCGCATTTACTATAATCGTAAGGGTTAATATGATAGCAAACAATACCCAAGCTAGTGCTGTTGCATAACCCATGTTATAATGATTGAAGGCCTGTTCATACAAATGTACCATAATGAAATTTCCTTCTTTACCAGCTCCTCCAAGAACATAAGCATCTGTAAACTTACGAAACGCTCCAATTATACCAAGTATTAAGTTATAAAATATAATTGGTGTCATCATAGGAACTGTTATAAAACGTACCTTTTGAAGTGTGCCAGCTCCGTCAATCATAGCTGCTCCATATAATTCCTGTGGAATATCCTTAAGAGCTGCAAGATAAGTTAATATACTTCCCCCTGCTCCCCAGACCGCCATAATTAGATAAGAAGGTAATACCCAGTCTGGATCATATAACCAATCAGGTCCCTTCATATTAAAAAAGGATAAAATAGAATTTATTAATCCAAAGTTGGGATCTAATATCCACTTAAATACGATTGCTACTGCTACGCCGGATACAATTGCTGGCATATAATAAATTACTCGAAAAATTCCGACACCCTTATGACCCTTATCAAGCATTACTGCTATTCCTAAAGAGCTAGCAATAATTAAAGGTACCGCAAGTACAGCATAACGAACCGTTACCCACAAGCTCTTATAAAATTCCTCCGACTGAAATAAGTGAGTATAATTATCAAATCCAATAAAATTGGCTTCACCTACTATCGTCCAATCTGTTAGACTTATATAGGCTGCTGCTATCATAGGAGCCAATGTAAATAGAATAAGACCTATCAACCATGGTAATACAAATAAAAAACCTACACTTTGTTTTCTCATAATTCCTTCTTTCTGCCACTAGATCCTAACTGTAGTTCTCACCATCAAAGCTAGTAATGGTTCCGTTATTTTCTTGTTGCAATCTTACCTCTTGAATATTCTGCAATAGATTTCATTTCTGTTTTATAATCAAATGTAGGATCATTTAATAACTTAACATAAAGGTTATACCATAACTTATCATTAATATCTGACCATTCAGGTATATAATTTGCTGAACGGGCACCTAAAAGAGTATATTCAATTGTTTCAATTGCATTTTCCTTTAGAGGTGCAATCTTAACAACATTCTCTACCGAATTCTTTACTGGTGGTGCTACCTTCCATTCAAAGAATGCTAATGTCAAATCTTCAAGTGCTTTATAAGCAAGTTTATTCCCCTCTAAATCCTTTTTCATAACCGTAGATGCTGTCCAGTCAAAACTCCAAGAAGTACCATCATCACAAACTGGCATTGGTGCATACCCAATTTCAAATTTGGATTCCTCACTCATCTTTTTTACTTTCTCTTCAAAATTATCCTGAAGACCACCCATATACATAGCTACTCGTTGCTTTTCAAACCATACATTATTGGAACCTAGGCTAGCAATTTCCGCATATCTTGGAGTAAGCCCTTCTGCTATCATTGTTTGTAAATAGCCAACACCTTTTAAAGATTCATTGGAATCAAGAAGTATTGTATTTCCATCTTCTCCAATAATATCTCCGCCTCCAGCCCATATAAAGGTTTCAATGTTTGGCCATCCATCAACTACGTAGCCATATGTACTTTCACCTTTATAATTTTCTTTTCCAGTCAGCTCTCTTGCAATTTGAGTAAATTCATCCCATGTCCAATCGTCAGTTGGAGTAGGTACTTCAACTCCTAATTGTTCAAACATCGTCTTATTGAAATAAACCATCATAGGATTGGCTATCCAAGGCAAGCCCCAATATTTATCCTTGTATGTAGCTGATGCTAAGACACCTTCATAATATTCTTCTGGTTTTAGACGTTCACTCTCATTAAATTGACTTGTTAAATTTGCGATTGCTCCTAGTTCCGCATATTTTGAAACCAATTCTTGAGTCATCCAGAAAAAATCAGGTGTACGTTTCCCTGCAATCTGCGTCGATATCTTCACGTAGTAATCGGAAGGAATACTTTGAATTTCTATGATATATTCTCCTACCGCTGCAACGTTTACTTTATCTACTATCTCCCTTAACTCAGTTAGTTCAGCCCCAGCTGCCCAAGTAGCAAATATAAATTTATTACTCTCCTCTTTTTTACTACTACACCCAATTAAGTTAAGTGCAAGTAATAATACTATAAGTAGCACACCAATTCTTTTCATACTTCACTCTCCTTAAAACTTTACTATTGTTTTTGTAACTTTATTTTATATTAGTTTTGTAACTTTGTCAAACATTTTATCTTTTCTGTGTAAAATAAATTTAATAGAAATTAATTTTTGTATTATTTTTTCAAGAATTACAATATACTTCCTCGTGCATTAGGACAAATTCTACATATTTGTCTATATAATTGGATATATTAGTTTTATTTTTATCTTTTATATAAACTCTTTCACTAATGACACTTATCATTCATAAGTAAATAATTGATTCAAACGACAGAACATGACAAATAATTTGATGTTTCAAATGAATATATAATAGAATTTTGTTATGGATTACGCTTTTGTATTCATTTTGTAACTTTACAAAATGAATCACACCATAAAACATTGCATCACAAAGCATCGCAAGATAAAAAGCCAGTAGGTATTGATATGCCCCTTGTCTACTTGACAAAGGGCATAAAATACCTACTGGCTTAAATATTATTCTTTTATATTAAGTTATCAAACCTTAAACAAAGAAACCGTAGCAGCTAATTGATTCGCTCTTTCTTTCGCTGTTTTTGATAAACCTATAACCTCATTGGATTTCTCCATTACCTCAACAACCTCATGTGCGATATTACTAGTTCCATTTGCTTCTTCATTAATAGAATCTGATATTTCACCAATCGCCTTCGCCATATATTGAACAGAAGCTAGAAGTTCTTCTGATGTTGCACTAAAGCTTGACATCATTTGGTCAATACTAATCGAATTTTCACTGTATTGTGCACTAGTCTGCACAAGCACATCATAATCACTTAAAACCTTTTGATCAATGAACCCTAAAATATCTGTCGATCCCTTAGCCAAATTCTCAACAGCCAATGTAATTATTTTAGTTACTTCCTGAATTCTATTTGCCATGTTCTTAGAATCCTCTGCTAACATCTTAATTTCATTAGCAACCACAGCAAATCCTTTACCAGCTTCTCCAGCTCTAGCTGCTTCGATAGCTGCATTAAGAGAAAGTAAGTTAGTCTGTGAGGTTATCGCTAAAATACCTTCCGCTAATTCATTTATCTGACTTACTGTTCTTGATTGTTCAATTGCTTCCTTCAAATCTACTTTCGCCTTACCATATATATCAAGCGCAGTACTTTTTGAATCCAAAGCATTTTTTTTCATATCAGCTGCCATACTGCTTACATTATTTACAGTAACAACACCTTCTTGTGCCTCAATTGCAATAGAATTAACTGCATTTTCTATCTCTGTTGAAGTAGCACCCATCTCCTCTGTTGCAGATGCCACTTCCTCTGCTCCTGCAGAAAGTTCTTCTGTTGTAGCAGATATTTCTTCAATTGATTTGTTTAAGTCTTCCATATTATTATTTATGGTTAGTAATAGCTTTTCTACTTCAGACGAGCCATGAATAACTTCTAAAACTATTGTTTTTATCGATATTTGCATTGACTGGATCGCTCTTGATAAAACTCCTGTTTCATCTTTGTTTTGTAGTAATTTTTTTGATATTTCACCTGTAAAATCACCATCGGCTACTACTGAAAGATAGTTAGATGCTTCCTTAATTGGTCTTGCTATCCTGCTAGCAATAATATAGGTTATTACCATGCCAATCAAAATAAATATTACTGAAATCACAACGATTGACCCAATAAGTTTAGTAACCTCACCCATAACCACTTCACTAGGAGCTGTGATTGCTAA
>JAFAEB010000351.1 GCA_023424235.1 Bacillota bacterium | reverse complement strand
CCACTCAGTATCACTATACTTTATTGTTCCAAAACCCTCTAGAACCTCCAATGGATTTTCATATAATCTGAATTTCCAAAAGCCATTTAAGCTTTGAACATATTTTGAAATCGATCTATTATTTGTAAGGGCTTGTTCTACTGTTTCATATGCACCGTAGGGAGAATGCATCGGATATCTGTTAACTTGTGTAATATGTTGGTTTTCCCATTGATTATTCATATAATCTCTAATCTCCTTATTTTTGTTTAAATGATATATACTTACCTTACACAACTCCTTTATTGTCCATTATAATTGCATCTTATATTATTTGGAAATGGATTATATACTCTTCTTTTTATCCATTATGGTATAAAAATATCAAAAATAAGTAACAATCCCTTAAAATAATTGACTTTAGCGTAAGTACCCCCATAGAACAAAGAGTCTGCCTTGGCAGACTCTCGCGCCGCAAAGCGTCGCATTTATGCGACATATTCCTATGCTTTGCGTGTGCATCCTCACGGAGTGTTTTTATTCCATAGGACGCAATTTCCTATGGAATAAAATAGAGCTCTTACTCCATAGTTCAAAACACACTAAACTATTAAGCAAAAGCCCTATCAATATCTATATTTATTTATTCAAGTAATCATCTTTCTAAGTAGTCGGGTGAGAATAAAACTTTCCTCTTATTATATTAACTTCGTTACATCCCCAAGATGAAGTACTGCTAATTCATGAAGGGCACGAGTTGCAGCTACGTATAATAGCTTTGCATGACCATCATCCTCTGGGTATCCACTGCTGGTAGGATTATATATTAAAACCGTATCAAACTCTAAACCTTTTGTATATTCAACCGGAAGTACCATAATGCCTTTTTTAAATTCTGCTTTTTCTAGGTCACTCTCTTCAATAGCAATACGTTCACCTAGATTTTTTGCTACTTTTTCTGCTTCCCTAGCATCTCTACATACCACTGCAATGGTATCATATCCATCACGCTGCCAGCCTTCAATTACTTTTACAGACTGGTTTAGCATATCTAGCTCATCCTGGCATTTAACTACAGATACCTCATTACCATGTCTGATAATTGGCTCTATTGGATAACTTGAAAAAGAACCATGGCGTAATATCTTTTGTGCAAAATCAGATATCTCTACGGTATTTCGATAGCTCTTTGATAAGATTCCAAAGTTATCAAAACGATCTGTTAATATTAAACTCTTTAACTCTTCCCAATCTTGTAGACCAAAACCAAAGTGAATATTTTGAGATACATCACCCATTATAGTAAAAGAACAACCGGGAATGCAATAATGTAATACAGAATATGCCATCATACCAAAATCCTGCGCCTCATCCACTACAATATGGTGGGCTTCACGAATTGGGTCTGTTTCTTTCACTCGCTTATATAAATAAGCCAGAGCAGCTAAATCATATACATCAAAATTCTTTGTTGATACATCAATATCTTGAATGGCCATATCATCATGCCATATCTCTTTTTGCATTAATAAAAAGTCCTTATATAAATCAAAAATTGAAATTTTCCACTTCTTTCCCCCAAAAGGTTTTGTAAAATCCTTTATCAACTGCTTCTTCCTCTCTGGAGTATAACTAATCTCTCTACCGGTAATCTCATTCTTTAACTTATTTAATGCACGTTGATTTAATCCATCAATTTTAGACTGTATCGATAAGTTTTTTCGCTCCTTAATAAATTCTTTTATCTGTTCAGAAGAGTAAAGGAGCATGTTATCTAGATAAAGAGCCTCTTGAGGTATCACTTCATCTTCTAATCGATTGCAAAATTTCACTAATCCCTCAAACCATTCAAGAGTTCCTTTTCGGTAGCTTTGTTTATCACTTGGAACTACTCTATATTTTTTCTCATTCCAATCTTCATATAGTAACCTTATAAAGAGTTGTTCCATAGTCATTTGCTTAACGCCGTGAACATCCAGTTCTGGTAGTACACCTGTAATATAGTTTAAAAGGATTCGATTACTTCCTATGATATAGAAATCTTCTGGTTTAAAATCTTCAACATAGTTATATAGAATATAGGAGATACGATGCATTGCTACCGTCGTTTTTCCACTACCAGCAACTCCTTGAACAATCATATTTCGATAAGGAGATTTCCTTATAATATCATTTTGCTCCTTTTGTATGGTAGCAATGATTTCACCTAATACTGCTTCTTTATTCTTTGCTAAATATTTGGTTAATAAATCATCATTGGTAACCACTTCAGAATCAAAATAATCAATTAACCTTTCTCCATCTATCTCAAAGGTACGTTTCTTCTTTAAATCAATGGTAATCTCTTGTTTATCCGGTGCTGTATAAGAGCATTCTCCCAGCCCATTTTCATAATAAACATTTGCTAATGGAGCTCGCCAATCGACAACCATAATTGTGGTAGTATCCTTCATAACACCACCTTTACCTATATAAAATGTTTCTTCACTACGCCCTTGGTCCTTAATATCAATACGCCCAAAATACGGTTTCTTTAGTGCCCTTTGATTCTTCCTAAGTGATGTCTTCATATTTTCATTCATAGTAATGGTATTTGACAATTCTGTAAATATTTCTGGATCATCATGTCGATATCGTTCATACATATCCTGTATATCTGCACTCATAATCTCAATATCTTTCTTGTATGCATCAATATTATCTTTAATTATACCGATACACTTCTTTAAATACTCTTCTTCCCTAAGACGTTCTGTCTGGTTTATCATATTGGTAACCTCCTTTTTTTCGGCACATTAACTTCTCTATCGTGCAAAATCTGTCATTAACTTTGCATACAGACGGTTTTAACTGCCGTTATCCACTGTTTATCAGCTGCAAAGTCTATTATACCGAATATAAAAAATAATACTAGACTTTATTTTTCAGATATGTTACTATGGATACTGAAGTATGGTTAAATTTAAGAAATCGCATATATTTTGTTATCTACTTAAGCTAGATAACTTTTTTTATGCCGAAATTAATAAAACTCCATGTCATAAGACACAGAGCTAGAAGAATGATCCCATTATTATATTTAGAAAGGCTAAATCAAGCAAATTACTATATTATCACTTTTACTTTACATTTACCTTTAATTATGTTAAAGATTAAATAAGAAAAAGGAGTACTCGCCAAAAAGTGGTTAGCCTCCTACCGTCAATTTAACTGCCCAACGGACCGGCTAAGTCAGGGGCAGTTATTTTTTATGTTTGTTATTCCTATCTTCTAAATAAGCAAGCAGTGCAACTATCAGCAATCCAAATGTTAACATTAAAGTTAATGTTTCATATGTAGTCTGCATCAGCACCACCTCCCTTCTTTTTGGGAGGCTAACTAAAGTCAAAGTACGACTTAAGTCATTTTATGACTTTACCCTGTTTCGAGTACTTCTATCCTAATATTACTATATAATAGCAACAAAGACAACAATATTAGTTTTCTATCCCATCAAATTATATAGATAATTTAAACACTCTACATATCATTATAATTCAAATTCCATCTTGCATTTATTCTTAAAATTCTCACATGAATTTACTAAAATTTAGCATCTATATATTGTAAAAATTCCAAATAATGATACTATTATATTAATAAGTAAGTATATATCTTCATTTATATGTTATAACTTTAGATCATTTATCAAATTTCGTGAGTAAATTAATATAAAGGAATTAATGAATAACTATGGAGGTAACAATGAAATATAATGTTGTTGTAATTGGTGGTGGTATCTCTGGTTTAACCGCTGCAAGTCTCTTAGCAAAAAGGGGGTTATCTGTTGCAGTTGTTGATAATAATTATAATCCAGGGGGATGTTGTGGTATCTTTAAGCGTAATGATTTAATATTTGACCAAGGGTCTGCTATGTTATTTGGTTTTGGTGAGAAAGGTTTTAATGCCCATCGCTTCGTATTTAATTGCCTTGAAGAACCAATTCAAATGATTAAAAATGAGTATCTTTACTGTGTTAATTTTAAAGAACATCGAATCAAGTTCTGGCAAGATATTGATAAATTTATTGTTGAGCTATCAAAAGTCTTTCCATCAGAAAAAAATAATATAAAGAAATTCTATCATGACCTTGAGAAAATGTATCAGCATGTTATGGTAGATAACCCAACCTATACAACTCCTGATGAAACAAATCCACGCAGTGCCTTAAAAAGTGTTTTAAAACATCCTATCTCCTACATCAAATTTTTAAGTTATCTTAATATAAGTGCAGAAAGTTTATTAAGAAAGTATTTCTCTAATTCAGAAATATATAATTTTTTTGATAAGCTAACTTCTACCTATTGTTATGCTACGGTAAAGGAATCACCAGCCGTACTGGCTTCTGTCATGTTTGTTGACAATCATGTAGGTGGTAGTTATTATCCTGCAGGTTCGACTCTGTTTTTACCAGGTAAACTTGAGAAAGTAATTGAAGAACATGATGGTGATATGTTATATGAAAGGCAAGTC
>JAFAEB010000212.1 GCA_023424235.1 Bacillota bacterium | reverse complement strand
GATGACCAGCCCAGATGGATTCTTCATTGATATACATATGGTCCCGATTTACTCCACCTTCTGTCATAATTCCTAATCGGCCATTGCCCATAGGAATCCCTTCAATCCAACTTTCTGCTGCTTGCCTGTACCAGAGTCTTTTATGTAAACTGTGATTCACTGTTATTATCCCTCTCTATCTTATTTTATAGCTAGTGATAAATAAAACTTACCACATTTCAATTTCTAACCCACTCAGTCGAAACATTGCTTCCATATAATAATAGTCTCCGTATATGATACTCAAGTGCCTTTTACCATGATATGCTTCAGATCCGTTTTGTAGGATAGAGTCGGTATGAACGGTAAAATCACAATGTTGCTTTGTTAATGCCTTTAATATTTTTAAGGCACCAATCAGATACATATCTTTTTCAACTTCCTGTACATGCTTTGCAATTTCTAACAGTCCACAGGCTGCAATTGCTCCCGCTGTTGTATCAATTAAAAGTGGTTCCTTGGGAGAACGAAAATCAATTGGTGGTATGTAATCATAATCTGCAACTGCTGATAGAAAATAATGTGACACCTTTTTTGCTGTATCAAGGTAGCGTTGTTCCTTCGTATGAAGATAAGATAATGCAAATCCATAAATTGCCCAGGCCTGACCTCTAGTCCAGGATGAACCTTCCTCGTATCCTTGGCCAGCCAAGGTTTCTAGAACTTCACCTGTTACAGTATCGTAATTTATTATATGTATAACAGACCCATCCGGTCGTATCACATTATTAAGAGTCTTATCTGCATGAGCCATTGCGATATCGAGATATCGATGGTAACCTGTTTCCTTAGCTGCCCAATAAAGCAAGGGAATATTCATCATGGAATCAATAATTGACCATCCTTGACGTTCCTTACCATTCCAGGCAACGAGATAGTTTCCCTTTATATTAAAGCGAGAGCTTAGATAGTTAGCTGCAATTAACCCTCTCGCTCTAGAACGTGTATTTCCAGTGAGTCGGTAATTCGCTACACTTGAGAGCAGCCACATGAAACCAACATCATGATGTAGTCCATCAATCCCTGTTTCAGTCTTACCAAGAAGTACACGGTCCAGCACTTCTTCCATTTTATTTTCCAAATCACAATAATAGGCATCTCCAGTTTTCATATACATCAGCCACAACATGCCTTCCCAGAATCCATTGGTCCACCACATCAATTTACTATCGCTTGATCTATCATCAAATACTCCACACTCATCTGTAGAATATGGAATTTTACCTTCATTCTTATGTATCGATGTGGCCATTTTATTCATTATCTTTTCACAGGTATCATTTACCCAATTAAAATCTTGCTCCATTATATTCATAGATATCTCCTTCCCTATTAATCGATCGTTATCCCTTTACTGCACCAATTGTAACACCTTTAACAAAGAATCTCTGAAGGAAAGGATACACACAAAGGATTGGTGCAGTCGTAATAATGATTGCGGCATATTTAATTGTTTCAGCATAGTTATCATACTGATCACCACTAACTTCTCCTCCTCCAAGGGTTTCCTGATTGGTAATAAGTAAAGCACGAAGAATATTTTGAATTGGAAGTAACTTGTTATCCTGAATATAAATTGAGGCTTGAAACCAATTATTCCATTCACCTACTGCATAATATAACATGATTACTGCTAAAGTTGGCATAATAAGAGGTGCTACAATTTTAAAAAGTACAACGAAATCATTGGCTCCATCAATATAAGCAGATTCCGTAAGACTATCTGGCAGATTTTCAATTGCTGTTTTGCATATAATGGTATTAAACATACTTAATGCACCTGGTATAATAAGTGCTGCCAAATTATTATAAAATCCCAAGGAGCGATTATTTAGGAATGTTGGAATCAACCCACCGCTGAAAAACATAGTAAACATCATAAAAAATAGAATCGGTTTTTTTAATAACATATTTTTTGAAGCTAAAAAATAAGCTCCTAAAAGAGTCAGTAATATGCTAAATGGCACAGCAAACAATAGAATTAATATGCTGTTTTTAAAGCTACTTAAAATAAGAGGATGTTTAAAAGCCATTTGGTATGCGCCTGTTGTAAATCCCTTCGGCCAAAAGAGAAATCCTGGCTCCGCCACCAGCTTTGTTGTACTACTAAATGATGCAACTAAAACATGAAACATTGGGTATGCCGTAACAACTATTACCCCAATCATGAAGATGGTTAGACCCAAATTAAAGATACGGTCTGATATGCTTTGTTTAAATTTCATTATTTCTCCTTTCAACCTGCTGCCTAAAATAAACTATTTTCACTTATTTTCTTACTAATCTTATTCGTAGTCAGAAGAAAGCAGACATTAACAATTGAGTTAAATAAACCCACAGCTGAACTGAAGCTGTAATTTGCTTCAACGATACCCTTACGATATACATAAGTAGATATGACATCAGCAACCTCATAGGTAAGGGGTTGATACAAAAGTAATATCTTCTCATATCCTACATTTAGAACACCACCCATTCTTAATATAAATAGTGTGGTTATTGTAGGTATTAATCCTGGTAAGGTAATATAAAACATTTGCTTTAGTCGTCCTGCTCCATCTACTTTTGCTGCTTCATACTGCTCTTGATCAATTCCAGTTAGAGCTGCCAAGTAGATAATAGAATCCCAACCAATGTTTTGCCAAATTCCAGATATGATATAGATGGGATGGAAATTCTCCTTTATAGAAAGCAAATTGGTTCTCTCACCACCAAAATAAGCAATAATATCATTAAATACACCATCTGTCTGGCTAAAAGCACGAATCAAACCAGATACTACTACAATAGAAATGAAATGAGGCATATAGGAAATTGTCTGAACGGTTCTTTTAAACTTATTATTTCTTATTTCATTTAATAATAAAGCAAAAATAATCGGAGCTGGAAACCCAAAGATGATGCTCTTAAAACTAATTGTAAATGTGTTTCGTAATAATCGTTGAAAGTATATGTCATTAAAAAATTGTTTAAAATTATCGAATCCAACCCATGGACTTCCCGATATTCCAAGAAATGGTTTAAATCTCTGGAATGCAATAACCAATCCATACATGGGCCTATAGGAGAATATAAAAATATATATAATTACTGGGATTATTATGAGATATTTGAATTTATTACGTTTAAAATCCTTTATCACCATATTACGTATTAAAGCACCCTTACCAAATGCTCTAGAAACTGCTACTTTTGCCATGATGTTTTTCCTTCCTTGAATGCTCGTTACAACTTACAACTTTTTCAGCCATACTCCTGCTAGACCATGAAGCTAACGCTTCATGGTCCAATCAGTTTCTATGTATCTTATCTATTTAGAAAACGATCATAAGCTGCCTGCTGAATTTCAAGCAGTCTTGGTAATCCCATTCTGTCAAGCTCTTCTAAAAATTCGTCAAATTTATCAATTGATTCTTCTCCTGTAACAAACTTAAGAGACATTTCCTGAATATAAGTTCTAATTGAAGTAAGAATAACAGATATTTCATCACTTTCTGCCGTTGTCCTTGTTACACCACTAGGAACAAAATGTTTTTCAGAAACCTGGTTCTTCAACCAAGTGTCAACCGCTGCAACGGATACTGGATCATTTTTTTGACGAACAAGTCCTGTTGCTTGAACACCTAAGCTAGTAAATTGTGCACCAGTATATTTGTCAAGTGCTTCACTTACTCCTTCAGGAGCCTTAAGAATTAAATCCGTGTAAGTAGGAACACCATCCACCATGGTATAAGAAAGACCTTCTGTACCATAGTTAACATACATAAAACCTTCCTCAGAGTAAAAGTAGTCTAGCCACTTTAGGGCAATTTCAACTTTATCATCATCACAGC
>JAFAEB010000147.1 GCA_023424235.1 Bacillota bacterium | reverse complement strand
CACTTGGACAACAAGTCGTAATAATATTTTCCATGGTTCCGTCTGTTAATAATTTATCATATTCATTGGTAACAATTGCTGCACCTTCAGCTGTTTCACGTACCATAGAAAATCCCAATTTAAGTAATGCAGTTACTACTTGACCAGGATCATTATATTTTAAGATTCCAAGATATGCAGGTGCAAGGGATATTACAGTTGGAATGTTATCTCTTAGATAACCTTTTACACGTTCTAAATCACTGATTACAGTTTTCGCATTTTGAGGACAGGCTTCGAGACAATGACCACATAGGATACATTGATCATTCATAATTTGGGCTTGTTCATCACGTACGGTTATTGCTTTTACGTCACAGATACGAACACATTTGTAGCAATTTCTACACTTAGCTTCTTTAAATCCTATAAACTTCATACAAACTCCCTTCTATATAAAAGCAGTAGATACTGGTTAATCTTTCAATAAGTGTACAAGTATATTAATTTTATGTTAGTTAATTGCGAAACATTGAGTGTTTGATATATTTTTAGAGTTTCGCAACTGGTTCTATTATATAAAAGACCCCTGATATAATTAGATACGCGTTAATACTTCCTTTTGGAAGAATTCTTCTGTGCTGCTAGGAGTTAAGGAAAATATAGTTTCTTCAAATTTAACACAGACCCCTTTTACACATTGTCCCATGCAAAAGGATCCATTTAGTTCAATTTTATCTTTTAAATTATGTAGATTTATTAAATCTTCTAAGCGTTTCACGATTTCTCTAGAACCTTTTAAATGACAGGAACTACCAATACATATTGTTATTATCATAGGTTATTACCTCCAAGTTTTCACTAAAGATTGTTTTTTATTTAACAATGTCTTGGACTATTCTAGCACTTTACTCTATAACTGTCAAAGTATATTTTAGTTATATTAAGGGAAAACTTTGTGGTTGTAATCATTGGGTGATGTGATATAATATACACAATAAAAGATTAGTCTGTTAAAGTCTGACAGTCATGTAAGAGAGCAGGCAATTTAATCGGAACCTCATATAAAGAACCGAGATTTTAATTCGTATTTTTTATAATGAGAATTAATAACAAAGGAGTCAAGTATATGGAATTAACTACAATTAGAGAGTTGTACAGAGCAAAAGAAGATTATATTGGTAAAACAATACAAGTTGGAGGATGGGTTAGAAGCATTCGTGATTCTAAAACGTTTGGCTTTGTTGTTTTACATGATGGTACATTTTTTGAAACCCTACAAATTGTTTATAGTGATAAATTAGAAAACTTCCAAGATGTTTCTAAATTAAATGTAGGATCTGCAATTATTATTGAAGGAGAATTAGTTGCAACACCAGAAGCAAAACAACCTTTTGAAATACAAGCGACAAGTATTACAATTGAAGGAGCTTCTCAAGCAGATTATCCACTTCAAAAGAAAAGACATAGTTTAGAATTTTTAAGAACAATTTCTCATTTAAGACCAAGAACGAATACATTCCAAGCTGTATTTCGCGTTCGTTCTTTAATTGCTTATGCAATCCATCAATATTTCCAAGATAGAGACTTTGTTTATGTTCATACACCAATTATTACAGGTAGTGATGCAGAAGGAGCAGGTGAAATGTTCCGCGTTACAACCCTTGATTTAGATAATATTCCTCGTACAAAAGAAGGAGAAGTTGATTTTAAAGAAGATTTCTTTGGAAAAAGTACGAACCTTACTGTAAGTGGTCAGTTAAATGGTGAAACTTATGCGATGGCATTTAGAAATATTTATACCTTTGGACCAACCTTTAGAGCTGAAAACTCCAATACGACAAGACATGCTGCAGAGTTTTGGATGATTGAGCCTGAAATTGCATTTGCTGATTTAAAGGATGATATGTTATTAGCAGAAGGTATGTTAAAATACGTGATCAAATATGTATTAGAGCATGCAAAAGAAGAAATGGAATTCTTTAATTCCTTTGTTGATAAAGGATTAATTGATCGTCTAAACCTTGTAGCAAATTCCGATTTTGGTCATGTTACTTATACGAAAGCGATTGAAATTTTAGTGAAGAACAATGATAACTTTGATTATAAAGTAAGCTGGGGCTGTGATTTACAAACAGAACATGAAAGATATTTAACAGAAGAAATCTTTAAGAAGCCAGTATTTGTTACTGATTATCCAAAGGATATCAAAGCTTTCTACATGAAGCTTAATGATGATAATAAAACAGTTGCAGCCATGGACTTACTTGTACCTGGTATTGGTGAAATCATTGGTGGTAGCCAAAGGGAAGATGATTATGACAAGTTAGTTAAGAGAATGGAAGAGATGGACCTTAATAAGGAAGATTATGATTTCTATCTTGACCTTAGAAAATATGGTTCAGCAAGACATGCTGGATTTGGTTTAGGTTTTGAACGTTGTGTTATGTACTTAACAGGTATGAGTAATATTCGTGACGTTGTTCCATTCCCACGTACTGTTCACAATTGCGAACTATAATATTGTAGATACCTTATTGGTAATCTTACCCCTATTTTTTTAGTGTGTCATATAAAAGACTGTTAATAACAGAATTTTTATTAAATATAATAGTTTTTAATTAAAAAAATCCTTAGCTATGCTAGGGATTTTTTGATACCATAATGAAACTATATATCAAGTGATTCGTAAGTAGTAAATCACTTGATTATGACAATTCG
This sequence comes from Bacillota bacterium, assembly GCA_023424235.1. Lineage (GTDB taxonomy): Bacteria > Bacillota > Clostridia > Lachnospirales > Lachnospiraceae > Anaerocolumna. The sequence continues at coordinate 1,541 of JAFAEB010000147.1, read as the reverse complement.
TAAATTTCTTATTTAAGATACATCTCCTGTACCATTACAGGAATACTTAAATTCTGGTGAGGTTTGTATATAATATCCAGCCCTAACTTGACCAACCCAATTTTGAAAAATTGATTTTACATCAGTTCGCTTAAAAAAGGTTTCAATAGGATTAGGGGCAGAGGAATCCCAATCTAATATTAAGAATGGACCAATTCCAAAGGACCATATACCGGTTTGTTCTACACCTGTTTCGCGTATTAGTAAAAGTGGTAGTCCATACTCATATGCCATAGCAGGTTCTATCTGTGCAAAAGGACTTCCTTCCCAAACACTTCCTTCTAATGGTTGATTTAAATTGTTTTGTATTAACTCAACATTTCTTTGTTTTAAATTAAGAGAAACCATTCCGTAACTAGATAAAATCATTCTTCTAATATTGGTTAAGGGTGTCTCAGGGTATTGTTCTGTAATAGGCAATGTTCTTGGAAAAAGGAGAGCTTTTCTAATTTGCCTTATGACTTCATCAACAAATTGTTGTTGTAGGGCATTTAACCTACTAGGATGGCTTAAGAATACAGGAATTCGAAATACCAAATTAGCTGCTTCCTTCATTAAATCAGAAGGCTCACATTCCTTATTATCAACATCTGCTTTTACTATTTTACGGTTCATTTCTGTGTTATCAGCTAGTATCTTTGTAATATCCATACACATAATCATATCCTCCTCTCTATATAATATGAAGGAAGTGAAAATTAGTGTATTTATTTTGACATTATTCGACACAATAAAAAGGCTATAAGAAACTTATAATAATCCTTTGTTTCTTATAGCCTTTATAATTTTTATATCTAGTAGAACTTATATACACTTAAAATCAGTATCTACATTTACACATAAATTCATAAACCCTTTGCTTTTTATTTAGCTTTTAACAACATTCTTATCCATAAATATAATATGTCTGTATTTACTTAATACCTGTAATAAGATAAGTCCTAAGACATAACAGGATATAACTTGACCAATACCTATGGTTGCCATCATAAATGGAATTGGAAGGGCTTCTCCATAAGCAAATCGTAATACCCATGGAATAATAATGGTATTTGTTAAAATTGGTGGTATAGGAACTAGGAATTTGTGACGTCTTAAACCATATGACCCAAGTGCACCTAGAAAGGTTGCTAATGTACCAAAGATGATATCTAGTACATCTGCACCAGTTAAAATATTGGCTAATAAACAACCAATTGTTATACCTGGAATACCAGCAGGGGTAAAGTATGGTAAGATGGTAAGAGTTTCTGCGATTCTTACTTGTATGTAAGAAAAGCTAATAGGCTTGAATGCATAAACAAGCACCACATAAATAGCTGCAATTAGAGCAGCCTGTGTAAGAAATAGTGTTTTCTTCATATGAAATTCTCCTTTAGTTTTGTTTTACGTCAGGAAGGTCTCGAACTGACGCTATGTGATTGCTAAAAGTACCTATTTATAAGGATTTCAGCATTTAATACTATAACTCATATGAAGAGAAAATGCAAGTGTTACTAGTG
>JAFAEB010000097.1 GCA_023424235.1 Bacillota bacterium | reverse complement strand
GGATATACTAGTAAGTCTGGAACCTCTATGGCTACACCATTTGTAACTGGAAGTGTGGCCCTTCTAATGGAATGGGGGATTGTAAACGGAAATGATCCTTACTTTTATGGAGAGAAGATGAGGGCATATCTAATTGCTGGAACTAGAAAACTACCAGTAGAAAATGTTTATCCAAATCCTAATATTGGTTATGGAGCTCTTTGTCTTAGAAATAGTTTTATGCTAACCCAATAAGATATTAATATAAATAGGATGTATTGCTACAAAGTACTTTACTTTGTAGCAATACATCCTATTAGTCTATTAAGGTTTCTTCTTTTATTACAAATTGATCTAACTTACTATAAAAATGCTTTATGATATCTTTTCTCGTTATGATACCTATAAAGTAATCTCTGTCATCAATTACAGGTATAAAGTTTTGATTTATAGATTTGGTTAATAATTCTTCAATGGTAGCAGTGATACGTACAGGTGGATTTTTATCAAGCCCAAGTAAATGTTTAATAGGAACATTTTCGATTGATTTCATACTTACTTTATGTAAATCCTCATCGTTATCCTCAACTAAAAACCACAAAAAATCTCCTTCACTAACGGTACAGACATACTTATGCTCCTTTGTTAATACAGGGATGGCTGCATAGCCGTGATGGCGAAGCTTCTCAAGTCCTTGTCTTAGAGTAAAATCCTCATATAGAAATGCTACATTGGTTTTAGGTAATAAAAAACTAGCAATATTCATATCATTTCGTTCAATAAAAAGCTTTAAAGAACTCTTTTTACCTTCTTTCTTATATTATTCAACTACATTGATTTGTAGCATAATTCTCAGGCTTCTTTCCTAAATCAATAATCATGCTTATCTTTATTATAATAGATTTCATACTAAATGCAAAGTATAATTATCATTAAGATATTATAAAATATCAAGTAACAGTACCGAAATAAATCAAATGAAATAGTTATATCTTACATCAAAACTACGATTTTACTAGATTTAATTAATAGTTAACGAATCCTTTACAATAGACTAATACGTTACTTACAATAAAGGTTTAAGATAGACATGTAAACAAAATTAGTTTAAAAAACAGGAGGATATTTATGAGAGGAATGAAATTTAGAAAAATTTTTGCTATGATGTTAATACTTACTACAATGTTTACATTGGTAGCTTGCAGTACAGCAAATAAAGAGGATAAGAACTCTGTAGAGGCAAACGTTGGTGATAAAGCAACGAATACAAATAATGAAAATAAATCTAATGATAATAAAGGTAATGATAATAATGAGACAGAAGATGTAGCGAAAGAACTTACAGGAACAGTTACAATAACAGGTTCAACATCTGTTGAAAAGATATTACTTGATATGGCAGACGAGTTTATGGCATTTAACCCTGATGTTGAAATAAATTATATTGGTACTGGTTCTTCTGCAGGTATTGAAGACTCAATATTAGGAGTAAATGATATTGGAGCCTCCTCTAGACAGCTAAAAGATAGCGAATTAGCTCAAGGCTTAGAAACGGTAGTATTTGCTTATGATGGAATTGCATTAATAACGAATCCTAAAAATCCTGTTAGTGACTTAACGATGGACCAAATATTAAAGATTTTTAGTGGTCAAATTACAAACTGGAGTGAAGTAGGTGGAAATGATGCTAATATAATTATAGTATCAAGAGAAGGGGCTTCTGGTACACGTGGTGCATTTGAAGAATTAACTGGGCTAGAAGATGTGGGCTTAACAGATAGTGCAACCGTTGTAGAAGGTAATGGAAATGTTCAAGCAACTGTAGCAGGAAATGAAAATGCGATTGGTTATGTATCCTTCTCCTTTATCAATGATTCTGTAAAAGCATTGACAATTGAGGGTGTTAAAGCGAATGCAGATGAGGTAAAAGCAAGTAAGTACTTCTTATCCAGACCATTCCTATTCTCATATAAACCTGAGAATTTATCAGACCTAACAAAAGAATTCTTAGAATTTGTTGTTTCAGCGGAAGCACAGCAAGTAGCGGTTGAACAACACGGTGGTATTCGAATCGATTAATAATAGACAAAGTATAAATTTACAAGGCCGTCACTTAATTTATTAAGTGGCGGTTTTTTACTTGATATTTTTTATCAGTGTTTTTAGTAAAATTAGGTTGCTTGTATGGAATAATAAAACTATAATATAATATTATCTGATAATATATATTAATGATATAAATTATCAATAAATATCAAATTAAGGTAAAACATTATACTATATATTACTATGTAAGGATAATGGAACAGTAAGTATTATTTAAGGTAAGTTCCAAGCATAGTTTTATTGAAAGGATGGATAGGATGAATATAATAACTGCTGCTAGTGCTATTAGTTATGCACACAGCAAGTTGATATTATCAGGGGAACATGCGGTGGTATATGGATATCCTGCAATTGCAATTCCATTTCCCTTAAATATAAATATACTGGTGAATTATCGCCCAGGTAATATAAGAATTAATTCTAAAATATACAGTGGTTATATTGATAATATACCAGATAGTATGAGAGGAATTGGTGAATCTGTAAAAGAAACATTTAGAATGCTTAAAGAGTCAGCGAAAGATATAGAAATAATTATAGACTCTAATGTACCATTAGGTAGAGGACTTGGTTCAAGTGCAGCTGTTGTTACAGCTATTACAAGAGGAATCTTTAAATATTTTGATTACCAATATACAAATGAGGATTTATATAAAATAGTTAAAATTGGAGAATCCTACGCTCATGGTAAACCAAGTGGAATTGATATGATGGCAGTAGCCAGTGATATGCCTATTGTCTTTAAGAAGCAGGAAGGTGCTTCTTCTTTTCATGTTAAAAAGCAACAAATATTTGTTGTTTGTGACAGCGGTAAAATAGGAAATACAAAACAAGCAGTTCAATTGGTGAAAGATAGATATATAGCAGATACATCTAACATCAGTATTGTATTAGAACACATTGGTGCTATAACGAATGAGGTAAAGGAATCACTTATGATTGGGGATAGTAAGCAGTTAGGCACCTTATTATATGAAAATCATGTAGAACTAAGGAAATTAGGGGTTAGCAATGAGATGTTAGATCATCTTGTTGAAGTTTCAATGGACAGCGGAGCACAAGGAGCAAAATTAACTGGTGGTGGACTAGGAGGCTGTGTGCTTGCAGTAGCAAATACCTTAGATGAGGCAGATAGAATTGCAAAAAAACTTGTAGAAGAAGGAGCGGTAGCTAGTTGGTATTTTTCTACGGATCAAAACGAAATATATAAAACCTATTATAAAGATAAATAGTTAAAAACTTATTAGATATAGTTGAGGAGAGAAGAGATGAAAGCTTGCGCTAAGGCAAACACCAATATTGCTTTAATTAAATACTGGGGGAAGAGAGATAATAAGTTATTTTTGCCTATGAATAGTAGCTTATCAATAACCTTAGATAAATTTTATACCATTACAACCGTGGAGTTTAATGAGGAACTTAAAGAAGATGCTCTTATATTAAATGATATTCCAGCAAGCAATGATGATAGAGAAAAGATTTCTAAGTTTTTAGATAAGGTTAGAGCAATAGCTGGTGTTCATTATTATGCCAATATTAATTCTAAGAATAATGTACCGACAGCAGCCGGGTTTGCTTCCTCTGCTTCCGGATATGCAGCATTAGCAGCGGCTTCTACGAAAGCATTAAATTGTAATCTATCCCAACAGGAATTATCCATACTTGCAAGACAAGGCTCAGGTTCAGCAGCACGCTCTATATATGGTGGGTTTGTAGAATGGGAGAAGGGAGTTTTACCCGATGGTACAGATTCCTATGCAACTCAGTTATTAAAAGAAGGGGATTGGGACCTTACAATTTTATCAGCTGTTTGCCAAGTAGGTCATAAAGCAATATCAAGTAGAGAAGGAATGAAGATAACAGTGGAAACCTCTCCTTTTTATAAAGCATGGCTTGATGCTACCCAAGTGGATTTAGAGGAAATAAAGCTTGCAATGAAGGACAGAGACTTTATAAAACTAGGTGAGATTACAGAAAGAAATGCTCTAAGAATGCATGCTACGATGCTTGCTGCAAATCCACCAATTATTTACTTTGATAGTGCTACTCTTGAAGTGATACATTGTATTAGAGAATTAAGAAAAAGTGGTGTTTATGCATACTTTACTGTAGATGCAGGAGCAAACGTTAAAATACTTTGCATGAGGGAACAAGAAGACAAGGTTATAAGTACATTAAACACCTTACAAGGAGTACAAAAGATTATTGCATGCCATCCAGGCGGTGGTATTTCATATTTATGATTTTTTGTGAGGTTTAATAAAGAAAGGAGAGCAATGATGTATTTCTTTTTATATACATCGTTCAATTAAGAAATGAAAGAAGAAGTAAATAAGGATTTACAGAAAAAAGAATATATTGAGGTCTGGGAAGATCTTATTGCTATAAAAGATTTAGTTTTATCTATTGTTTTATGCCTTATTACAACCTTCGCAGGTTATTTTATAGCTCCCAATAATGCACCATGGCCACTTTTTGGTGGACTAATTGGGGCTATTACTGGATTTGTAATAAATAGCTTTATAATCGCTCCAAAAAGACAATTTATAGAGGATAAGGAGGAATAATAGTGGAACTAACAATTTTAATACAGATGATTTTGGCTTCTTGTATAGCAGCCCTTCTATATACTATAATTGGAGCAGCACCTGGTGCGGATGAAACAGCTACAATTGCACCAATAACACTTATACTTGTTTTAGCACAATTAGATCCAAGAGTTATTCTAGCTTTCTTTATGTCAGCTATTGTTGCTTGTAAATTAATTGATTCTGTACCAGTATCCGTTGCTGGAATACCTGCAGGAGTTATGTCCACACCTATGGTTGAACATGCTATGGTTCTAAAGAAGCATGGTTTCACGGATATGAGTATTAGAAAGATAGCTTCTGGTGCTATAATAGGTACACTTGTATCGGTACCTTTAAGCTTATTACTGGCTAATGCACTTATCCCAGTAGCAAATATAATTAAACAATATGGCGATGTAGTTTTCTTTATTGGAGCTATATTACTTGCTCTTATGAGTAAACACAAATGGATTTCCCTTGCCGTGATTGTTCCTTTTGCACTACTTATACAAGGACTTCGCCATTTATATTGGGAAGTCGGGGCAGTAGCAGTTGGAAAGAATGTTTCTACTTCATTTTTCTTAGCAATAACAATTGGACCGGTTATTTTAACTTTATTTGAATTACTAAATAAAGATAAGCGAAATGGTATGAACCGTTATAATAAAAAAGAGATTTACTTAAAACAGGAAGAGAATAAGGGAGTACTACCAAATCCGTTTAAATTATTAAATAGACAGGAAATTGGCTATAGTATATTAGGATCTATTATTGGATGTGTTACTTTCATATTAAGCCCAGTTGGTTTAACCATATTTTTTGGTGAATTATTTGCAAGTCGTAAGAAAGATCCAGTTGAAAAAGCTTCTTTAGCAGTTACAACCATGGAGGCTTTGGCACAATCAACATATATGGCGGGAACATTAATCCCATTAATTGCACTTGGTATTCCATTATCTCCGGTTGCAATTGGTCCAGCAAATCCACTGTTTATAGCAGAACCAGTATATTCACTAGAACATAATATGCATCACCTTTTATCCATGGGTGATTATGTATGGGCAACGATGATTGGAGCAGGAATTGCGTCAATATTTACTTACTTTATTGCAGTGAAATACGCAAGAAGCATATGTGCTTTTGTATTTAAGAGAATACCTCATGAAGCTTTACTTGGCTTATTTGTAAGTCTTGTTTTCTTACTTGGGTTTATGGATGCAGGCCTTATTAATATTGCTGGTGTTTCACTAATCGGTATTGTTGCTGGTGTATTACATCGCTTAGGTGTGAATTACGGCGTGTTATTTATGATTCTTTACTCTGCACCTTGGGTGGTTAATCTGTTTTAAAGAAAAGGAGAGGAAATGAATGATATAAGCAGTTTTATTAAGGTACCAGGTAAGCTTATGATAGCTGGTGAATATGCGGTCTTAAATGGAGGAAGTTGTGTTGTTGTAGCAGTATCAAGATATGTGGAAGCAAAAATAACCCCCTCCAATAAAAACATACTATCCATTCCTAAGCTTACCAAGGAAAATATTAACTGGGTGTATAATGAAAAGCATGGGATAGATTACGATTATGATGATAGTAAATTCTTGTTTTTAAAAAAAGCAATGGAATTGACCCTTAAATATATAGAAGAAAAAGGACACATAATGAGACCGTTTCATCTTCATATAAGTAGTGATTTAAACGATCATAGGTCAAATAAAAAATATGGATTAGGTTCTAGTGCAGCAATTGTGGTTGCAGTTACAACATCAATACTTAACTTTTTTAAAGAACTAGCTAACACCGATCCAATCATCATATTTAAGCTATCTGCAATGGCACATTTTATTACCCAAGGGAAAGGATCCTGTGCTGATATAGCTGCTTGTGTGTATGGAGGCTGGTTACATTACAAAACATTTGATCCGATATGGCTTCTTAAGAACAAAGATTTAAACATCCAAGAACTAGTTAAGGAACCTTGGCCAAATCTTGTAATTGAAGCTATTAAACCACCAAAAGACTTAAACCTTCTTGTTGGGTGGACCAATGAATCAGTGGGTACAGTGCCTATGGTGGATAAAATTATGGAGTACAAAAAACATTCCCTAAAACAGTATAAGGAATTTATGATAAAAAGTAATGAAGCAACCACAGCTTTAATTAGAGCTTTCTCGGAACAAAACCTTGAGAATGCAATGGAGGCTTTAAGTAAAAATAGAAAAGCTCTTATAAAACTTGGAAGAGATGCTAAGGTTAATATTGAAACAAGTAAATTAAGAATTATGTGTGATATTGCTGATAAATATGGAAAAGGTAAATCAAGTGGTGCTGGTGGTGGTGATTGTGGCATTGCATTTTCCCTAGAAAGTAATAAGTCACAGATTATAAATGAATGGGAACTAGCACAAATAGTAGCTCTTGATCTAAAGGTATCTAGCAGTGGCTACATGGTAATAGACATACAGGACTAATCATTAAAGCTGAAGAAAAGGTTATTCATATGATGAAAGGTATAAGAAGCATATTTATAGCTTCCTTTCATTATGACCATCTGTTATACTGTTCGTAAGACATGTAAGGATTGAAAATATTTATTAGAGAGGATACCACGGTATGTGGTGTGGTTTAGATATGAAAGAATATATTGTTACTGTGGATGAGCAAGATAGGATAACAGGATCAATTGAAAAGCTAGAAGCTCACATAAAAGGAGTCTTGCACCGTGCTTTTTCCATTGTAATCTTAAATGATAAGTAAGAAATTCTTCTACAAAAACGTGATTCTTGTAAGTATCACTCCCCAGGCCTATGGAGCAATACTTGCTGTAGTCATCAAAGAGTGGGTGAGACTTTAAGTGAAGCTACAAACCGTAGATTATTAGAGGAAATGGGTTTTACTTGTGAGTTAACTGAAATTTTTCATTTTATCTATCAAACAAAATTTGATAATGACTTAACAGAGCATGAACTTGATCATGTATTTGTTGGTCAATATCATGGTGATATCAATGTAAATCCTAGCGAAGTAGAAGACTATAAATGGATTTCATATGATGACCTAATGAAAGATATGAAAGAGAATGCAGAAAATTATACCTATTGGTTTCATGTATTAATGAATCGAATTGAGATGAAGGAGTATTTATCCTAGATGATTTAGGAGCTTTTACAAATTAGCATTTTAGCTAATAGTAAGAGCTTCTTTTTTTTGCATATAAAATAATATATATTAATGATAAAAGCTCTCTATTGACCATATCTTATTTACCAAAAGAAATGTGTAAAATATTAAAAATACTTGTTGACATAGACAATTAAATTGTATACTATTTAATAAAGCGCAAGACAAAAATGAATCAGGGAGGAATAAAAGGTGAATCCAGTTATTTATGATGAGTTTATGATGTATTTTGAGGAAGAGAATAAAGAAAAAGCAGTACCTTACGTGTTAGATTTATTAAAGAATAAAGAAATCGATGTGATTGAGTTATATGTTAACTTACTCACACCAGCTCTTAATAATTTATCCTGTCCAAAAGAAGAAGAGAAAATTAGTATATGGAAAGAGCATATTAAGACAGCAATAGTTAGGACTATAGTTGAGTGCGCTTACCCCTATGTAATGGAAAAGAAGAATGAAATCCATAAGGAATGGAAAGGAACCGCTGTTGTTCTATGTCCATCCGAGGAATACCATGATTTAGGTGCTAGAATGGTAACGGATTTCTTAACCATATGTGGATATGAAACAATATTTGTAGGGAGTAATACTCCTCAATTAGACTTTTATCATGCAATCAGTATGATAAGACCTGAGATTATAGCCATTAGTGTAAGTAATTACTACAATATTGTTGTGACGAAAAAGATGATTCAACAAATTAAAGAGAAGGTAGATTACAAGCCTGCGATAATCGTAGGAGGTAATGCATTTAATTATGATTCCAATAAATATAAAGTAGTAGATGCAGATTATTTTGCAAGAACATATGAAGATCTAGTTGAAATTACAGGACAGATTAAAGGAGGCAACTATGAGACTAGGGTATAAAATAGCACGAAGATTTTTAAAATCCAATTTAGGTCAAACATTTCTTATTATTCTAGGTATAGGGATTGGAGTATCTGTACAGATTTTCATTGGTTCCCTTATAAGTGGATTGCAAGAAAGCTTAATAGACAAAACAATTGGTAACTCGTCACATATTACAATATCCTCTAATCTAGACTCCAAGGAAATAATCGAGTATGACCAGGTGCTATCTAAGCTTTTAAAAGTGGATGAACGAATAAAAGTAATTTCTCCTGCCTCTGACCGTGTAGCCTTTGTTAGCCAAGATGAAACAACAGCATCCATATTAATCAGAGGCTTTCAGTTTACAGATGCAGAAAAAATCTATGATATCGAGGAAAGACTACTTGAGGGAAGGCTACCCCAAAGTGAGAATGAAATTATTCTTGGGATTGATTTTAAAAATGAGTATAAATTAAATCTTAATGATGAAATTACCATTGCTACCACGAGTGGAAATAGAGTTTTAGTTGATGTAGTTGGATTTTTTGATTTTAAGGTTGCAAGTATAAATAACAACTGGGCAATCACAACATTAGATAATGCGAATAACATCGTAGGAGCTAGGGATAGTATAACATCCATTGAACTTCAGCTAGCCAAGAATTCTGTCTTTGAAGCAGATGAAATAGCAATAAACATAAGTCAGCTATTAGGAGATGAGTATAAGGTAGTGAATTGGAAGGAACAGAATGAGCAATTGTTAAGTGGACTAGAAGGTCAGAGCATATCTAGCTTAATGATTCAAATCTTTGTATTAATCTCGGTTGTACTAGGAATTGCAAGTGTATTAGCAATTACTGTTATGCAAAAATCAAGACAGATAGGTATCTTAAAAGCGATGGGATTAAGAAATAAAATTTCAAGTTATGTATTTTTATTTGAAGGACTTATTCTTGGATTCTTTGGAGCTATTGTAGGTATTGCTTTAGGTTTATTATTATCCTATGCCTTTACTACGTTTGCAACTAACCCAGATGGAACTCCAATTGTTGCATTATCCATTGAATATTCCTTTATCGCAATGTCAGGAATTATTGCAATCGTATCCTCAATATTTGCGTCTTTAATTCCTGCGATACGTTCCATGAAACTTAATCCAATTGATATTATTAAAAATAATTAAGGATGATATGAAATTAAGAAAGAGGTAACTATGAATCAAATATTAGAATTGAAAAATATAAATAAAATATACGGTACTGATATAAAAACTCAAGTTCTTTATGATGTTTCACTCTCCTTTGAAAAAGGAACCTTTAATTCTATCATTGGTCAATCAGGTAGTGGAAAAAGTACCTTGTTAAATATTATTGGAACGCTTGATAAACCAACCTCAGGCGACCTATATATTAATGGAATGAATATGAATAAAATGAATGCGAACCAGTTAGCAGATTATCGTAATGAAACCATCGGTTTTGTATTTCAATTTCACTATTTATTGCCGGAGTTTACAGCATTAGAAAATGTATTAATGCCTTATGAAATGAAACATGGTAAAGCAAATAAGGAGATAATAAAAAAAGCAGAAGAATATCTGGACTTAGTGGGATTAAGTAAAGTAAAAAATAATTTAGCCACTAAAATGTCAGGAGGACAACAGCAAAGAACTGCAATTGCGCGTGCCCTCATTAATGAACCTAAGATTATTCTTGCAGATGAGCCAACTGGTAATCTTGATTCTGATTCAACAGAAACAATTTACGAATTACTAAGAAAGATAAATAAAGAGTTTGGAACTACCTTTATTATAATAACTCATGATAGAAGAATTGCAGAAAAGGCAGATCGAATTATTGAGATAAAGGATGGTAAAATCAACTTAGATATCAAACAATAAACCTTCTCTTTTTTATAAAATATTTTATCATTTACTAAAAAGAACTTGACTTTATTATATCATAAGTTAATATTTATATATTCAAGTTATAAGTAAAGAGGTAGAATAATGGTTAAAAATATGACAGAAGGCAAACCCTTTGAGCTAATCCTTAAGTTTGCCATTCCAATGTTAATTGGAAATTTATTTCAACAGGCCTACAATGTAGTGGATATGGTAATTGTAGGCAAATATGTTGGGCCTGATGCATTAGCGGCTGTTGGGACAACAGGAACCTTATTGTTTTTTATGATAGCATTAATTAATGGATTATGTAATGGAGCTGGTATTGTAATTTCTCAGTATTTTGGCTCAAAAAACTATGAGGGCTTAAAAAAGACGGTTGTGTCCTTAGGATATATCATTTTATTACTAACCATTTTCGTATCCATTATTGGAAACGTAGGCTCTCTTTATTTCCTTAGGTTATTACAAGTTCCAGAAGATATTATCATGGATTCTAATGCTTATATAAAAATTTGCTTTAGCTATATAATAGGGTTAACCCTCTATAATGGAGCATCTTCTGTTTTAAGAAGTTTAGGTGATTCTAGAACACCACTTTATGCTTTGATTGTTGCAACAATTACAAATATTGCACTTGATCTTATTTTTGTTATCTATTTCCATATGGGAGTAAAAGGGGTAGCTTATGCTACCGTTATAGCTCAAATACTTTCGAGTATTGTATGTATTTATCAAATAGTAAAACAAAGAAAAGAGTTATATCTTACAGAACTAAAATTAAAGCCAGATAGACAAGCCTTATTCTTAATTTTTAAGACAGGTGTACCAGCAGCACTTCAAAGCTCCCTAATTGCTTTAGGGAGTATGAGTGTTCAAGGCCTAATTAATTCCTTTGGTACAGTTGTTATGTCTGCATATGCTGCAGTTCAAAAAATTGACTCAGTAGCAATCCAGGTAATTGTATCTCTTGGAACTTCTCTTTCTGTTTATACGGGGCAGAATATTGGTAGTGGTAATATGAAGAGAATAAAACAGGGCTTACATCAAACATTGATTATGATGACAACAGCCAGTGTAACGATAGCAATTGTTGTTCTTTTATATAAAAAGAACTTATTATCCCTATTCCTAGATTCAACAACTTCGATTGAATCCATAGAAGTTGGTATGTCCTATTTAACTATTATAGGAATTGCTTATGTGATTGCTGGTATTATGAATAGTTATTTAAATCTAATAAGAGGAGCAGGCGATGTGAATACCTCCATGGTTGCAGGACTTGCAGAATTAAGTGCAAGAATTCTATTTGCATATATACTTGTAAAGCCGCTAGGTATTACTGGAGTGTGGCTTGCAACGCCAATTTCTTGGGGATGTGGATGTATCATTCCAGTGGTAAGATACTATTCTGGTAAATGGAAATCGAAACGTATTATATAAAGTACATAAATGAAAAGAAGGTAAGTAAAGCCTTCTTTTTTTTCGTTTATCTCTTGCCATTTGGGATACTTTGTATATATAATGAAGTTGCAATTTAATAAGTTCAATATCCTAGCATAGCTTAATTTTGCTAGGTACAATCGAAATGATGTTACAAAAAGGAAGGCAAAAACTGCTTTTTATAAATGAGTGTATATACTCATTTATAAAACTTGGAGGAGAAAGTATGAGTAGATTATGGTATCAGTCCCCTGCAAAAGTGTGGGAGGAAGCGTTGCCCCTAGGTAATGGTAAGCTTGGTGCAATGATTTTTGGAAACGTTTCAAAAGAGAGAATTCAACTAAATGAAGACAGTGTTTGGT
>JAFAEB010000077.1 GCA_023424235.1 Bacillota bacterium | reverse complement strand
ACCTCCATTATAATCAGTATGTTCACCAATTAAATTAACACGGCCTGGTGCAAAGAATGTTTTAATATCCCCATGTTCACCAAATATCTTTGTAAATTGTTGCAATAAGTTATTCTTCATAGCTTCTCCTTTTCATGTATTAAATCTTTTTAGCTTATTAATATATTTTCTACATGCAAAATAGTTTCATGCATATATCCTGATCGTAGTCTCCAAATTTATCACCAAATAAGTTAATTCCACCTATGTGGTCCGCATCCTCTTTTATACCAATACGAACCGAAATATAGTCTTGTTTTGATAAATTATATTCACCGATTGTAGAATCACTAACTAACAAATCATCGATAAATGTACCTTCTTGGTTTAATATCCAAGTCTTTAAAACGCCATACTGGGTATTTTTATCAGGCCACCAACTAGGATTATTCTTACCTCTTCTACCACCAAAGTCACTCGGACAAGTCCATGTCCCAGCATCTACACCATTAATCCATATCGTTATATCAGAAGGAAAGTCCATATTATATTCATGATCTTCTGAACATAGCTCCATAGATAGTTCTAATCGTTTTTCTACTTGATCGATTAGCCTGTTATTGGGAAATCGATATTCTATATATCCTTTACCAAACCATAATAATTTGGCTTTTGTACGTTCTGGATTATAGAAACATTTTGGCTCATCTTCTTCGTCAATAGGTGCTTTTTCACTTACAATTCCACAAGTCGGCTCAACTTTATAATCTACAAAATTTCCAATCGGCATAGTGATGATATAAACATCCTCACCCCTACTAGTAGATATATCTACACTAAATTGCTCCATTTGAATCTGACATTTTTTCATAGATCCTCTAATACCTGCTTGTAGTAATGTTTTTATAACACCTGACTCTTCTAGTACTTTAACGTGAGACGCTGCGGTTGATGGAGGTATTTTTAGAGTCTCTGCAATTTCATTAATGTTAAGCTCACGATTACATAGCAATCGTAGAATTTCAATTCTATCTTCATTCCCTAGTGCTTTACCAAGTCCTATTAATTTATCCTTATCATCAAGATTTAGTAATAAGGTGTTTTTCATCTATTCCTCCTTCAAATTATAACAACAGAATTTCTGTTGTTTTCTGTTTTTTCTGTTGTAATGATTTTACCACTTTTTTATAGAAAAGCAAAGCTTTTTTAATAAAAAATTCCCATAAAAGTAAAAGCAGTATACACTTCTACTAATATGGGAGTTTTGCATCCTAAAAGGATCCTTATAATATTTTATTATTACAGTAAGTCTAAACTTGTTTACTATTTTCTACTACTTTTAATCTAGTATTCGCGCGAGTTAGCTTAATTTTAGCTATTTCTTTATCATGATGATTAGTACTACTAGATGAAAGAATATTCTCGGCTTTCGCTTTCGCATTATTAGCACGGTCTACATTAATGTTTTCAGCCCATTCGAAGGTTGTTGCCGCAAGTAATACCATATCTTTTGAAACACTCAAAAATCCACCTACGCATGCTGCGCGACGTGGCTTTTCTCCTTGTTCCACGTAAACACGACACTCACCAGCTCCTATTGCTGTAACATATGGCATGTGACCAGCTCGAACTGAAATATCTCCATCTAATGTTCTAAGGGAAACTTGAAAAGCATCACCATCATAAAACATTCCATCAAGAGATACGATTTGAAGATGAAAACGGTTCATTGGCTATTCCTTTCTAGCTTTTTCTACAACCTCATCAATTGTTCCAACAAAAAGAAAAGCTGATTCTGGTAAGCTATCATGTTTGCCTTCAATTATTTCTCTAAAGCCACGAATGGTTTCCTTTAATGGAACATATTTACCAACCATACCAGTAAACTGTTCTGCAACAGAGAACGGTTGACTTAAGAAACGTTGTATCTTTCTAGCTCTAGATACAATTAACTTATCTTCTTCACTTAATTCATCCATACCCATGATGGCTATAATATCTTGAAGTTCCTTATATCTTTGTAGGATACTTTGCACTTTTCTTGCTGTTTCATAATGCTCTTTACCAACAATATCTGGTGCAAGGATACGACTTGTTGAATCAAGTGGATCTACCGCAGGATAGATACCAAGTGATGCGATATTTCTACTTAAAACCGTGGTTGCATCAAGATGAGCAAAGGTGGTTGCTGGTGCTGGATCCGTAAGGTCATCGGCAGGTACATAAACAGCTTGTACTGAAGTGATAGAACCATGTTTTGTTGATGTGATTCTCTCTTGTAAGGCTCCCATCTCTGTAGCTAGTGTAGGTTGATAACCTACCGCTGAAGGCATACGTCCTAATAACGCTGATACTTCACTACCTGCTTGTGTAAATCGGAATATATTATCAATAAAAAGAAGTACGTCTTGTTGCTCTTTATCACGGAAATATTCTGCCATAGTAAGACCAGATAATGCAACTCTCATACGCGCTCCTGGTGGCTCATTCATCTGTCCATAAACCAAAGCAGTTTTATTTAAAACGCCTGATTCTTTCATTTCATTGTATAAATCATTTCCTTCACGCGTTCTTTCACCAACACCTGAAAATACAGATAGACCACCATGTTGTTTCGCTATGTTGTTAATAAGCTCCATAATTAGAACGGTTTTACCAACTCCAGCTCCTCCAAATAAACCAATTTTACCACCCTTTGCATATGGACATATTAAATCTACAACCTTAATACCAGTTTCAAATATTTCAGTTGTTGAATCTTGTTCATCATATGCAGGTGCCTTGCGGTGAATTGGCCAACGTTCTTCTACTACTGGGTTTGGTAAATTATCTACTGTATCACCCAATAAGTTAAAAATTCTTCCCAATGTTTCTCTACCTACTGGTACACTAATTGGTGCTCCTGTATCTACGGCCTCTAGTCCACGTGGTAAACCATCGGTACTACTCATAGCGATACATCTTACTATGTTGTCGCCAATATGTTGTGCCACTTCCAAAACAATTTTTCTATTATTATAATTGATCTCTATAGCATTTAAAAGTTCGGGAAGGTGACCGTCATTGAACTTTATATCTAATACAGGACCGATTACCTGTGTTACAATACCTATATTTTTGTTCATGTATTGCACTCCTTTCATATAGTCAATTCGGATACTCATTGCCCGTAGTCCTTATTCAAAATCTTTTAGCATATACTAAAGGATACTATTATTAAATCCTATGATTTAATAATTGATTGACGGCGTGTTATAAACCACTTCCTGCAACTATTTCAGTAATTTCTTGAGTAATGGAACTTTGACGAGCTCTATTATATTTTAAGCTTAAACTATCAATCATATCTTGCGCATTATTCGTAGCTGACTCCATGGCGGTACGACGTGCTCCAAATTCACTTGCCGTACTTTCACAAACAGCTCCCCACAGCATTCCTGCTACAAAGCTAGGTACAATTGCATTAAATACTACATTACTACTTGGTTCAAATAGAATGAATTCTTTCTTTACTTCACGATCTTTACTAAGCTCTCGATCAATTGGAAGAACCTTCATAATCTGTGGCTGTTGATTTAAAACAGATATAAATTTTGTGTATATAATATATAATTCATCAAATTCATCGTTTACAAAACAATTAGCAAGTAGATTACTTATTTCATGACAACTACCAACATTTAATTCCTCTACTTCTTGGAATTCAGTAGTTATAATCTCATAATTATGTCTTTTGTAGTAATCTGCAGAACGCTTACCTATGGGTAATATTACAGACGGTTTATTAGCTATTTGTGCCTTTGCGAAGCTAAATACATTACTATTATAACCTCCAGCTAATCCTCTATCTCCTGCAATCACTACATAGCAGCTTTTCTTAATTTCTTTTTGTGATAGATAAATAGAACTAGTATCTAGGTTCCTAGCTGCAATATCACACATTTCTTGGTATATCAAGTTATGGAACAGTCTACTTTTCTCAATTCTTTCTTTTGCTTTTGTTAACTTAGAGGTGGCAACAAGCTCCATTGCTTTTGTTATTTGCTTGGTACTTTTAATACTTTTAATTCGAAGATTAATATCCTTCATTGAAGACTCTGCCAAAATATTCGCCCCCTTCTTAGTTATGAGTGATTTTCAATAAACTTCTTCGTGAATTTATCTAATGCTTCTTCTAGTTTTGCTTTATTTGTCTCATTAAGACTTTCTCCACTGCGAATCACAGCTAATAAATCCTCATAATAAGAAGTAAGTTCAAAGAATAATTCTTTTTCATATTCTTTGATATCACTAACTTTAATATCTTTTAAGTAGTTGTTTACTACAGCAAAAATAATAGCAACCTGTAATTCAACCTCTACCGGAGCATTTCTATCTTGTTTTAGAACTTCAACAATTCTTTCACCTTGATCTAATCTTGCTTTTGTATCCTTATCAAGATCTGATCCAAACTGAGCAAAACTTTGTAGTTCTCTATATTGTGAATATAGTAATTTTAAATTACCAGATACTTGTTTCATAGCTTTAATCTGTGCTGCACCACCAACACGACTAACTGATATACCTGGGTTTACAGCTGGCATAATTCCTGCATTAAATAATTCACTTTCAAGGAATATTTGTCCATCTGTAATAGATATAACGTTAGTAGGAATGTAAGCAGATACATCACCTTCTTGCGTTTCAATAATAGGTAGCGCTGTTAAAGACCCACCTCCACGTTCAGGACTAAGTCTAGCTGCACGTTCTAACAATCTACTGTGTAAGTAAAATACATCTCCAGGATATGCTTCACGACCTGGTGGACGTCTAATAAGTAGGGATAGTGTTCTATACGCTACTGCATGTTTTGATAAATCATCATAAATAACAAGAACATCCTTACCTTGATACATAAAATATTCGCCCATAGTACAGCCTGAGTAAGGAGCGATATATTGTAGAGGAGCAAGATCACTTGCTGTAGAGCTTACAACAATTGTATAGTCCATTGCACCAGCTTTTGTTAATGTCTCAACTAATTGAGATACAGTTGAATTTTTTTGTCCAATGGCTACATAAATACAGATAACACCCTTACCCTTTTGATTCATAATGGTATCCATTGCGATAACAGTTTTACCTGTTTGTCTATCACCGATAATAAGCTCACGTTGACCTCTACCAATTGGAATCATACTATCAATTGCTTTGATACCAGTTTGTAATGGTACGCTAACTGACTTTCTATCGATAATACCAGCTGCTTCTGCTTCTATAGGTTGTAATAATGAGGTAGAAATAGGTCCCTTACCATCAATTGGCTGTCCAAGTGCATTAACAACACGACCAATTAAAGCGTCACCTACAGGTACAGATACAACTTTACCGGTACGCTTTACTACATCACCTTCTTTAATCCCCATATCGCTACCTAGAAGAACGATTGATACATAATTTTCTTCTAAGTTTAGAGCCATACCATAAATGCCGTTAGGGAACTCAATTAACTCGTTGGATACACAATTATCTAATCCATGAGCTCTTGCAATACCATCTCCAACGGAAATGATAGTTCCAGTTTCGCTTTGTTCAATTTTATTTTCATAATTTTTAATTTGCGCCTTTATCAGGCTGCTAATTTCTTCAATATTCATTCATCAGACCTCCGCATATGAATAGTCTGCACTTATTATGGCTTGACGAAGCTTCTTAAATCTGTTTTCAATACTTGCGTCAATCATATGTCCACGATATTCCAATCGAATACCGCCAATGCATGTTTTATCAATTTTATTTTCTAAAACAATTGTTTTACCTGTCGACTTTTCTAGATTGTCAATGATTCTTTGTTTTTGTGTATCAATTAAATCAATGGCACTAATTGCTGTAACTACCATAATATTTTTATCTTCATAATATTTTTCTAAATAACTCTTATAACATTTAGGGATTAGGGAAACATCCCTGTTTTCAGTAAAAATCTTTAATACAGAAAGCAAATAAGGCTTAATCTTATTATCACCAAAAACAGTATCAACTATCTTTAGACGTTCAGAAGTGGCAATTCTTGGGTTAGACAATAGCTTCATAAACTCCTGATTTTCTTCCAAGGTTTCAGCTATCCTAGCAAATTCCTCTTTCATTTCAGTCTCTTGACCTATCTCACTTGCAAGTTCATATAATGCGTTTCCATATTCTAATTCTTTATTCATATACTCTCACCCAATTCTTCTATTGCATGATCAATTAAGTGCTTGTGTATATCTACATTAATTTCTTTTTCTACAACTTGTTGTGCTAATCCTACAACCATCTCAGTAATATCTTCTTTCATTCCATCAATGGCTTTTTTCTTAGCTAATGTAATCTCAGTTTCAACTTTACGAATTTTATTTTCTGCTTCCTTCGTTGCTTCTTCAATGATTTCATCACTACGATGTTTCGCACGTTCCGATGCATTCTTTATCATAGCATCTGTCTCAGCTTTTACATTTCTTAATTTTTCTTCATAAATACCCTTGTTTGTATCAGCTTCCATACGCATATCTTCTGCTTCCGAGTAAATATGTTCTACTTCATCTGCACGTTTTTTTAGAATTGCGTTAACAGGCTTAAACAAGAATTTTTTAACGATTAAAAAAAGAATTAATAAATTGCCGATTGCCATAAAAACTGACCAGAAATTAATCGATATAAAATCCAATGCTTCAGTTGTTGGCATACTCATTCCTCTTTTCTAAAATATTGTTTTGTTTATTATAATCTTCCAATAAACATACCTGGAGCAACGAATATTAATAACATACTAACGATTAATCCGTAAAGACCTGTAGTTTCAGCAATAGCACAACCCATTAACATAGTAGTTGTAACATCACCTTTACATTCAGGTTGACGTCCAATCGCTTCACACGCTTTACCTACCGCATAACCTTCACCGATACCAGGTCCGATACCTGCTATCATTGATAAACCTGCACCAATTGCACATCCCATTAATACTAACGCTTTTTCCATTATAATTTCCTCCTATGATATAAATATTTAATTATCTGTACTAGCTGCTTGTGATACATAGAGCATAGTTAACATACAGAATATAAAAGCTTGTAACAAACTACTAAATAGATCAAAATAAATTGATAGAACACCAGGTATACCTAATTGAAAAATAGGGATATCTGCTAATAATCCAGGTAACCACTGTAATACAACAGAACTTACCCATGCTAGACCTGCATACAATAATGCAGAAATAACTACACCTGATGCAGCATTACCATACATACGAAAAGCCATTGATATTGGTGTAGAGAATTCACCAATAATATTAAATGGAGTAAATACGGCAAAAGGTTCTGTAAGTCCTTTTAAATATCCTTTGAGGCCATTCGTCTTTAACTTATAATACATTATCATAACAAAGACTAAGATAGCCCAGCCAAGAGTAGTGTTTAAGTCTGGAGTAGGTGGATATAATCCAAAAAGGCTGCTTAAACTACTAAAAGCTGCAAGAGAAAACAATGCTCCAATAAATGGGGTGAAATTCTTCCATGATTCACCCATGTTGGTTTTAACAAAATTACTAGCCATATTTACGATATACTCTGCGATTACTTGTTTTTTACTTGTAGGTTTTACTTGTAAATTATTGGTTAGCCATTTACATAGTAAAAATATAACCAACATTACAATCCACATATTTACTTGTGTCTCTGTAATTAAGATCCCAAAGGGCCCACGAAATAAAATTTTTGCACCAGTTATATCAACATTCACGTATTATCACCTCGCTTTGCTTGTCCTTTTTTATTAAGAATAGATATAACACCTATAATTAATCTAGGATAAATCAGAGCAATTAATATTGGTAACCAATGAAATATTCCATATTCAACTGAAATATACATTCCTAAGCCAACTAAAAGCAATAGACCCAATTGACGCATGGAATAAGAAAACTGCATCTTCTTTTTAGCCATTTTCTCATCTTCTGTTTTTGTTACATTCTGTACGGTGATTCCCATTAAAAAGAAATTTAGTAACGTAACAGCACATCCATAAAGTGAACCTAGTAAAACTGCTAATGTAAATTGTCCGATTACCAAATATACCAGCATCGTAATAGCAGAGCAAATAAGTAACCCTTTTGCTATATTTAGAGTTTCTTGTTTTACGACCTTATCGACTGTCATTTGTTTTCCTTTCTATCATATAAAAGTTATTTTATATTCAATTTGATATATCTTAAGAATTAGTTAAATTTATCCTAAGAAATCTTAATTAGTATAGCAATATTTTAACAGAAATGCAACTATAAAACTCTAAGAAACGATATTTTAAGCCAATTGAACTAGTATTGATTGTTATTTAATTAACAACATTTTTTCAAAAGTATTAACTTTATAGAACATCATTATATGTAATTTATAGAAATAAATTTAAGATAAAATCAAATAAAGTAAAACCATCCAAAGGGATGGTTTTACTTTATTTACTTATAGTTTTTCTTTCATCCGTTTATTTTCATACATATTAACATCAGCATTCTCTAATAATGAATAATAATCATCATTATCTGGATGAAATTCATATATACCTGTACTAATTGATACTTGATAATCACCAGTAACACCATGGTACTGCTTTCGTTCAAAAGATTGCTCAATTCTATCTATATACCTTTTTACACGTTCCAAACTTTGTCTGCGAAAAACAAGCAAAAATTCATCCCCACCGTACCTTGCAGCCCAGCATCCGTGGTCATCGGTATACTTATGTATAAAATGTACTAAGTCCTGTATTACATTATCACCACTAATATGCCCATGGGTATCATTTACCCATTTAAAATTATCAATATCAATAAGAGCTACAATATAGGACTCCTTGGTTTCTTTTATCTCGTTAATTTCCTCTATCATACGCTCTGTTATATATTTTTTATTATATAAATTTGTAAATGGATCCATGACTGAAATATTATTAAGTTCATTAACAATATCATAAATATTCGTATTATCTGGGTGATGCTTATCATTTAGTACCATATTATCTGTTATGTCTTTCTCTAATTCTAAAACATACTGCTCCCCTTGATACGCGATTGGTACAGCTAGAACTATTCCTACAAGCTCCTGATAATACTGTAATTTAACAATCTGTTTTTGCTTCTTATGTGCAATTTTCGTAATGCAATTTTTACATAATTGCTTTTTATCTTTATCACAAAAACACTTAATATTAGTTTTGATTATAACCCCATTATCATATTTACATAAGAAGTTATCTTTTACATCAACAATTCTTATTGAATGAAATATCTTATTTATATCACTTTTCCCTTCCATAATAGC
Source organism: Bacillota bacterium (assembly GCA_023424235.1). Classification (GTDB taxonomy): domain Bacteria; phylum Bacillota; class Clostridia; order Lachnospirales; family Lachnospiraceae; genus Anaerocolumna. The sequence goes on along the minus strand of JAFAEB010000077.1, from coordinate 8,385 downwards.
AACAAAGTCTATTTGGTTGTTCATATTTCACCTTCTTCTTTTAGTATGGGCTCATTATAATACAAAAATAATCGCAACACAAGGTATTATAATAGATGTAATATATGGAAATGCTATTAATCGTTATGAAAGCTTTTGCACACTACTGTTCGATGCCCGTGTAACAAAAGCTTTATTGATTATTATTTAGTTGGTAACATATGAATGGACATCTTGTAAAAATCACTTGCCGCTTCTGTAATTCCTTCACTATAGGTTGGATGTGGCCGTATTACCTTTAGTACATCCTTTAATTCTAGTTTATTTACAATAGCTGTTGCAAGTTCACTAATCATATCCGTAGCTCGCGAACAGATAATTTCAGCACCGATTACTATTTCAGTATTCCCTTCAACTATGAGTTTAATATATCCTCTCTCATCAGCGGATAACACTGATTTACAGTTCCCTGATAATGGATATTTTAGTACCTTTACATCAAATCCTCTCTTTTTAGCATTATCTTTTGATAATCCTACTGTAGCAATTTCTGGAGAAGTATAGATACAAGCTGGAATAACTGTTAGATCAATGGATGGTTCTTTTAAAAGCATATATTCAACAGCGACCATTCCCTGGGCTGATGCCATATGTGCAAGTTCTTGCCCTCTTATGATATCTCCTATCGCGTAGATACCTTCTATGCTGCTTTCAAATCTTTCGTTAACAAGTATTTTGTCACCATCCATTTGTATATCGATATTCTCAAATAAACGTTTGGTATTTCCTTTCCTTCCAGCCGCAACTAATAATCGATCACCAATGACTACCTTACTCTCATCACCAATTTCATAAGTAATCTTAATCAAATCTTTTTCATCTTCAATATTCGTTACCTTAGCCTTCGGTATAATAGTTACTCCTTTTTTCTTTAAGTTCATACTTAAAGTGGTTGAAATCTCACGCTCCATAGAAGGAAGAATGCGGTCCATATATTCTATAATCGTTACATTACTACCAAGTTCTTGGTATATTGTAGCAAATTCACAAGCAATTACTCCACCACCAAGAATAACTAAATTTTGATAGAATTCTTTGGACTCTAATAGTTCATCACTTGTTAAGACAAAATTACTATGAATCCCAGGAATATTAGGTTTGTTTGGTTTTGCTCCTGTAGCAATTAATATTCTATCCCCAGTAATAATACTACCATCCTCTAATTTAACTTTTCCCTTATCATATATCGTTCCATAGCCATTAATAATCGTTACACCATTTCCAGTTAATAACCCTTTAATACCATCTCTTATTGAGGATACAATCCTGTCTTTCCTATCAATTATTTCATTCATTGAAAAAGTCACATCTTGAATGTGTATGCCAAAATCATTTGCTTGTTTACATTCATAATATAAATGAGAGCTTTTTAACAAGGTCTTCGTTGGTATACATCCTTTATTTAAACATGTTCCACCTAATTCTTTTGCCTCTATAATTGCAGTTTTCATTCCATGTTTTGCAGCATAAATGGCACTTACATAACCTCCTGGTCCAGAACCGATTACAATTAAATCAAATTTATCCATACAAGCTCCATTTCTATAACAGGAATATAATATTCATAGGATTATTAATATCTTTTTGAATTATATTGAAGCTCTTTACTTTTATATTCATGTCATAATATTTATGAATTAAAGATTTTCACCTTCTAATAAGCTAATAACATCTTTAATCTTATTCGCAATTAAGTCATTTTCACTTAAATGTAGTATCCTATGAACTAACTCTTTCGTAGAAAAGATACTTCCTGTAAACATATTCGATAAGGTTACAGAAAACTCAGAATCTAAATCATCTGAATATACAATACATTCCTTAACTTTTCCCTGGTTAACTTTAAATTGAATCTGAACTCCACCCCATGGGAATCGTTTTTCCATTGTATAATCGCTTTCAATTTTTTTACCAAACTTCCAATCCCATGATGAGAATTTATCCTGAGATTCATTTAACTCATCCTTATTTATATTTGATATAGAGTAAGGCGTTGCCTCCAAGCCATATACTCTCTTAACTGCAGCAATTAAAGCTTCTATCATGCTCTTAATCGTAACCGCATTGGAATAGGTCGAAAGATTCGTTACCCTAGATTTAACGGATTCAACTCCCTTTGATATTAGTTTATCTCTTGATACATTAAGGTAATGAGATAACATACTCATATCTACTGAAACTAATATCGTTCCATGATGATAGCATTTATCCCCTGTAGCATAAAAAGCATTCCCAGAGAATTTTTTATCTTCCACAGTAATATCATTTCGACCTGTTTTTTCTGCAGGAATCCCAAATGACTTTACTGCCTCAATGATAACTTCTAGTTGTTTATCAACATTATAATTATCTTTTCTAACTAAAAAGGTGAAATTTAAATTGCCTAAATCATGAAATACAGCACCACCACCCGACAGTCTTCGTACTAAATATCCCCCATCTTCTTCTAAATCCTTGACCTTACATTCAGCAATTGCGTTTTGGTTTCTTCCAATTACAACAGTCTTTTCGTTTTGCCATAAATACAATATTAGTTCATCTTCTTCGACATGGTTTAATAAGTACTCTTCTAATGAAAGATTATAATGTGGATTGGTGCTATTAGTCACAAGGTATTTTATTTTTCTTATCAAGTTATCCTCCTACTCTTATCTTAATTAATCAAATGCGAAACTATAAGTATTTCAGTCTAAACTTAGAGTTTCGCATTTACCTTTATTATAGTTTGAGTTACATAGGTAAATACTTACCTAGAATTTATATCTTAAAATAGGATTTCTTGCTGCATTTACTTCATCCGGTCTTTTAATCGGTGTGGTTTTAGGAAAATTATGCATATCCTCCGGATTGTTAAGTGCATACTCATAAACTTCTTTAAAAATTCCTATCACCTCATCCATAGTCTCTTTATCCTCTGTTTCTGTTGGCTCAAGCATTAAAGCTTCAGGAACAATAAGAGGGAAATACATAGTAGGTGGATGAATTCCATAATCAAGAAGAGCCTTTGCTACATCAAGAGCAGATACCTTCTTCTCTTTTTTTAGCTTCTCTAAGCTCATAACAAACTCATGCATACAAGGTCCTTCAAATGGGATTTCAAAAACATCCTTAAGACCATGCATCATATAATTAGCATTTAATACTGCATTTCTTGAAGCATTTAAAAGACCATCCCCACCAAGAGTAAGCACATAAGTAAAGGCACGAACTACTACTAAGAAATGTCCATAAAAGCTTTTTACTTGACCAATGGATTTACTCGGAGTATAAAACTCATAATCTCCATTATTAAATCTTGCTTTTGGTCCTGGTAAGAAGTCCGCTAGAAGTTTTTTGCATCCCACTGGTCCACTTCCTGGTCCACCTCCACCGTGAGGTGTTGAAAATGTCTTATGAAGATTAAGGTGAATAACGTCAAATCCCATATCGCCTGGTCTTGTTATACCCATAATAGCATTTAAGTTAGCACCATCATAATAATTAAGTCCACCTGCATCATGTATAATTTTTGTAATCTCAAGTATATTTTTATCAAATAAACCTACTGTATTAGGATTTGTTATCATAAATCCTGCTGTATCGTCACCAACAACTTCTCTTAATGCATCAATATCAACAAAGCCTTCTTTTGTTGATGGGATATTTATCACCTTAAAACCAGCCAAAGCAGCACTTGCTGGGTTAGTGCCATGTGCAGAATCTGGAATAATGATTTTATCCCGTTTACTATCCTTTCGTTCAAGATGATAGGCTCTTATTAGCTGTAATCCAGTAAGTTCACCGTGTGCCCCTGCAGCTGGTTGGAAAGACAACTCATCCATCCCTGTTACTTCACACAAATAAGTTTCTAAGGTAGCCATAAGCTCAAGGCAACCTTTTACTGTCTCCTCTGATTGTAACGGATGAATATCAGAAAAGCCAGGCAGTTTAGCCATTTCATCATTTAGCTTCGGATTATATTTCATAGTACAAGAACCTAGTGGGTAAAAACCATTATTGACACCAAAGGTACGCTTTGCAATCTTGGTATAATGCCTACTAATTCCTGTCTCTGACATATTCGGCAGATGTAATTCTTGTACTCTACTGTGACTATCACTTAATTCTACCTCAGGAACCGTTAAAGCAGGAACTATATTAATTCCCCTATCTAAAACACTTTTTTCAAAGATTAATTCCATTATTCCACCTCCTTTATCACACGAATTAATTCATCAATTTCTTCCTTGGTATTTAGTTCTGTTGCACACCATAATAGATTACCTTCTAGCTTGCCACTAAGAGGGTATCCACCAAGGATATTATTATTTTGTAAATGACTCATTAACTTCGACACATCTTTTTTATAAGAGGTAACAAACTCGTGGAAATACTCACCTTTAAAAGTAAGTGAAAAATCCTCTAATTCACATAGTCGGTTCGCTAAGTAATGTGCATTCGCCATAGAGTTCTTTGCTGCCATATATAAACCTTTGCTTCCTATTGCACTTAGATATACTGCTGCTGTCATAGCACATAAGGCTTGATTGGAGCAAATATTACTTGAAGCTTTCTCACGTCTAATATGTTGTTCTCTAGCTTGTAAGGTTAATACAAAGGCACGATTTCCATCCTTATCTTTTGTCTCACCAGCAATTCGTCCCGGTAGTCTCCTTACTAGTTTTTCTGTAGTAGCCATAAATCCTAGATAAGGTCCACCAAAAGATAGCGGCAGGCCAAGTGGTTGACCTTCTCCTACTGCAATATCTGCACCATATTCTCTAGGAGTCTTAATCATTCCAAGAGAAATTGGATTGCAATGAATGACATACTTAGCATCGACTTCTTTCACTATTTCGCCGATCTTTGTACAATCTTCTAATAATCCATAATAATTAGGTTGTTGTATTAATACTCCAGCTGTTTCTGTATCAACACTATTTTTTAAAACTTCAAGATCTACTTTTCCATCTTTTGATTCTAATAGGACAATATCAATATTTGCTCCACTACAAAAAGTTTTAATGGTTTCAATTACTTGAGGATTCACTGTGTCAGCCACAATCATTTTATTACGTTTTTTCTCGATACACATAAGTACCGCCTCAGATGCAGCAGTAGCCCCATCATAAACGGATGCATTAGAAGCATCCATTCCAGTTAGTTCACTAATCATGGTTTGATATTCAAAAATAGATTGTAAAACACCTTGACTAATCTCTGCTTGATAAGGTGTATAGGCTGTTATAAATTCTTCTTTCGAAGTTACTTGCTTTACAATGGAAGGTATATAGTGTCTGTAAGCACCTGCTCCACGAAAGACAGTTTTAAACACTGTATTTTTCCCAGCAATTTTACTAACTTTCCTACTAACCTCCATTTCAGGTAATCCATCTGGTATATTCAGTGGTCTATTAAGTAGCACGTCATTTGGAATGCCTGAAAATAAATCATTAAAGCTATTATATCCCATTAATGAGAGCATTTCTTCCTGCTCATTAGTGGTATTTGGAACATAGGTAGCCATACTATTCCTCCTCACGAATTAATGAATCATATTCCTCTTTCGTTAATAATTTTTCTTTATCACTTATATCTTCTACAACTATTAACCATGCTTCAAATGCATCTTGATTAATAAGTTCAGGACTATCAAGTAAATCTTCATTTACTTCTTTTACAGTAGCAGTTACAGGACTATATACACTTGATACTGCTTTTACAGATTCAACATCTGAAAAAGATTCGCCTACTGTAACTTCATCACCAACCTCTGGTAAATTAATAAACACTAAATCACCAAGTTCACTTTGTGCATAATCAGTTAATCCAACTCTTGCTGTTGTATCGTCTAAAAATTCCACCCATTCATGTGTTGCTGTAAATAATAAACTTTTTTTACTCATAAAATCCTCCTATTAGGTTAATTTAATTTTATTTTTTGATCGATTACACATCATGTTTATTTATTAATCCATAACCTTTTCTTGCTTATACTTATTTCATTGATTATATAATTGTATATTTTACATATCTTTTTATATCTCTTTAAGAGAATTCATTATAAGATAATCTTTATTTATTTTATTTCTCTCTTTTATAAAATGGCAATGGAACCACTTTCGCTAAAACAGGCTTATTTCTGATTAGAACATTTACTTCCTCTATTTGAGCATAATCCATATCAATTTGCGCCATAGCAATTGGATAGTTAAAATATGGACTGTGGGTACCGGATGTAACAACACCTATCTTTTTATCACCATGAAATACCTCTGCCCCTTCTCTTGCGATTCCTCTTTCAACTAATTTAAGGCCTACCCTAACTTTATTAACTTCTTTACTAATTAATGCCTCTTTTCCTATAAAATCATCCTTATTTAATTTTACAGCAAATGAAAGACCAGCTTCTAAAGGTGTTATTTCTTCATTCATTTCATGACCGTATAGTGGCATAGCGGCTTCAAGTCGTAAGGTATCTCTTGCCCCTAGTCCACAAGGGATTAAACCATAGCAATGTCCTGCTTCTAGTAAATCTTCAAACAACTTGCTTCCTTTACTTGATTCACAATATAACTCAAATCCATCTTCACCAGTGTATCCAGTTCTTGATATTATACATGAAATACCATTCACTAGAACATTACTATTAAATGTATAATATTTACTAGGCACCTCCTCCATACTTGGAACTACTTTTGAAAGAATCTCATTTGATTTTGGTCCTTGTAATGCAACTTGAGCGTAAGTGTCTGAAACATCATGAAATACTACATCTCCAGTCATATATTCCTTCATAAAGCTATAATCCTTATGTCGATTAGAAGCATTTACAACGATAAAATACTCATGCTCATCGAATTTGTAAATTAGTACATCGTCTACAACTCCACCCTTTTCATTACATATAGGGCTGTACTTTACTTGACCTTTTACCATTTTACTTATATCATTGCTAACAATCTTTTGTAAATTAGTGAATGCATCCTTTCCTGTTAGTAAAAATTCCCCCATATGGGAAACATCAAACAAACCTGCATTGCTACGCACTGCCATATGCTCTTTTATTACACCAGTTTCATATTGTACTGGTAATAAATATCTAGCAAAAGGCACCATTTTACCTTTTAGCTTAAGGTGACTTTCATACATAGGTGTTTTTAGTTCCATAACTACCTCCATTTCCTTATTTCGTTTATGTTTTAATTTTAAATCAAATTATATTACTTTAACTTTCATATTAAATACATAGTTATTATCAGTGTAAATATCTAAAATATACTATATACTATGTCTTTTGTAGTTTTAAATTCATATATTTATGTACGAAAAAAAGGCGTACTGATTTTCATCAATACGCCTCTGTCCTTTTACCTGAAAGATTTGCTTCGTCGGTGCCATATGGCTTTCCAGAGTATCGTCCAGATTTGGTCCTTTTGCCTGAGAGTTATTGCGAAGCCCCTTCGGCGCTAAAAATATCTTAGTCTCTCCCAAATCCTTCAACCGATTTTTTTCTATTATATACTAATTTGATAGTAAAAGCAAGATATCCCTTATAAATATTACTAATAATATTTATAAATAAGCATACTTCTTTGTTAATTTTGTATCAATTATTTGCATTACCAGATTCCTTGTGCCATCATAGCCTCTGCTACCTTTTCAAAGCCTGCAATATTCGCACCTATTACATAATTACCTTTGGCATTGTACTTTGTTGCTGCATTATCCATATTGTGGAATATATTAATCATTATGTTTTTTAATTTTGCATCTACTTCTTCAAATGTCCAGCTTAATCTTTCGCTATTTTGAGACATTTCTAGAGCAGAGGTAGCAACCCCACCAGCATTAGCAGCTTTTCCAGGAGCAAATAATACACCATGTTCAAGGAAGAAATCTGTTGCTTCAAGAGTTGTAGGCATATTAGCGCCTTCTGCCACTGCTATACAACCATTTGATACAAGTTGTTTTGCATCTTCTAAATCAAGTTCATTTTGAGTCGCACATGGAAGAGCTATATCACATTTTACACTCCATACGCCTCTTCCTTCGTAATATTTTGCATTCGGTCTATAGTTTAAGTACTCCGTTAATCGTTGTCTGTTTACTTCTTTTATTTCAACTAAAGCATTTAGATCGATTCCATCTTCATCATAAATCCAACCAGTTGAATCACTTACTGTTACTACCTTAGCACCAAGCTCAGTTGCTTTATATGCTGCATAAATAGCAACATTTCCAGAACCTGATATGGTTACTATTTTTCCCTTTATATCATGTCCATTACATTTTAACATTTCATCGGTTAAGTATAATAGCCCATAGCCTGTTGCTTCTTTTCTAGCCAAAGAACCACCATATGAT
>JAFAEB010000066.1 GCA_023424235.1 Bacillota bacterium | reverse complement strand
TGGTAGAGCAACTGTTATAGTAACTGACATAGGTATGAAAACAGAAATAGGGAAAATTGCTAATTTATTAGAGACAGCACAAGAAAAGAAAACACCACTTCAAAATGCACTTGACAAATTTGGAAAGAAATTAGCATTTGTAATATTAATCATCTCTGCAAGTATTTTTATACTTGATATTATTAGAGGTCGTGACATTATTGATTCTTTTATGTTTTCAATTTCATTAGCGGTAGCAGCAATACCTGAGGCATTAAGTTCTATCGTTACCATCGTACTTGCATTAGGAACACAAAAGTTAGCAAAGGAAAATGCTATTATACGTAAATTACATGCAGTTGAGAGCTTAGGTAGTATATCAGTTATATGTTCTGATAAAACTGGAACTCTTACTCAAAACAGGATGACGGTACAGAAAGTATTTGTTGATAATAAAGTGATTGAACATGATAAATTAAATCATGATAATGTAATTGAAAATAAACTAGTATTAATGGGACTTTTATGTAGTGACGCTGTTACGATTAATAAAAAAGAGATAGGTGATCCGACAGAAATTGCATTAGTTGATTTTGGTGAATTATATGGATTTGATGAACTAAATATAAGCGATAAATATGAAAGAATTGCTGAAATACCATTTGATTCTGAACGAAAATTAATGAGTACAGTTAATAGAATTGATAATAAAGCAATTATGATCATAAAAGGAGCCCTAGATGTTTTATTACCAAGAGTAATTAAAATTGAAACATCTGATGGTATTAAAGAATTTAATCAAGATTATTTATTGAAAATAGAAAAGGTTAACAAAGAACTTTCTATGAGTGGTTTAAGAGTATTGGCCTTTGCTTATAAAGAGGTAGATGATAGTGAAACAATAAAGACAAAGGATGAAAATGATTTGGTTTTTGTGGGTCTAATTGCCATGATGGATCCTCCTAGGTTAGAATCGAAACAAGCAGTTTCCGATTGTATTCGTGCAGGTATTAAGCCAGTTATGATTACAGGGGATCATAAAATAACTGCCCAGGCAATTGCTAAGCAAATAGGAATTTTAAGAAATGAGAATGAGGCAATTGAAGGATTCGAACTAGAAAAAATGTCTGATGAAGAGCTGAAAGAGCGAGTAGATTCCATATCAGTATATGCAAGAGTATCTCCTGAGCATAAAATTAGAATCGTTAGAGCGTGGCAAGAGAAGGGGAATGTGGTAGCTATGACTGGCGATGGTGTAAATGATGCTCCAGCCTTAAAACAAGCAGATATAGGTATTGCCATGGGAATTACAGGAACTGAGGTAGCGAAAGATGCGTCATCCATGGTATTATCAGATGATAACTTTAAAACAATCGTAAAGTCCATTTCCAATGGTAGAAGTATTTATGCCAACATCAAAAACGCGATTAAATTTTTACTATCTGGTAACACTGCTGGGATATTAGCGGTCCTATATGCTGCTCTTGGTGCACTACCTATACCATTTGCACCAGTACACTTACTCTTTATTAATCTAGTAACAGATAGTTTACCTGCAATTGCACTTGGACTTGAGCCACATAATAAAAATATATTGAAAGATAAACCAAGAGATGCGAAAGAACCAATTCTTAATAGAGCCTTTGCTTTGGAAGTATTTGTTGAAGGTTTCTTGATTGCATTAGGCACAATAATTTCCTACCATTATGGATTATCTACAGGAAATGTTGCTATTGCAAGTACCATGGCTTTTGCAACCCTATGCCTTTCAAGACTATTACATGGTTTAAATTCTAGATCAAAAGAGTCTATTTTTAAAATAGGTCTATTCTCAAATATATATATTTTAGTAGCTATAATCATTGGATGTTTACTTTTAACAGCAATATTAACATTTAAACCATTGATGTCAATTTTTGAAGTTACTCCTTTAAATGCAATTCAGTATGGTATCGTTTATGGAACGTCTTTCATGCCTTTGATAATTGTACAGATTTATAAAATAATATTTGCTAAAAAGCAGAATGACTAATTTACTAGTGTAAGAGTAGAGGCGAATGATGAAGTTTTAGCTGTTACTATTATTAATTCAATTTAATGAATTGTTTAATATCAGAAAACCACAGGATATGATTACTAGATCCTGTGGTTTTGTTTATCTACTTATAATTTACTAATATTAGTGTAAAAAAGGAATGACTACTTATTCAATTTAATATACTTTAGTAAAAACTATTTTGGAGCTCTTATGAAAGACATAAAATATAATAAGATAATCTTAATTCTTTTATTATTTACATGTGCTTATGTATTAGGTGGTGGAATTGCAATGTTAGTTAATGCTTATGGGAATGAGAAAGATATTATCTATGAAGCAAAGGAGTCAAATTGGGGACTTGGTTTTTCAACGGAAGGTCAACCGCCTACAGGAAATGCAACAGCTGATGAGTTAAAAAAGTACGATAGCTATTACATAGGCAATACGAAAGAAAAAATAATATATCTAACATTTGATGCTGGCTATGAAAATGGATATACACCTGCAATTTTAGATGCTTTGAAAAAACATAATGTACCAGCTACCTTCTTTTTAGTAGGCAATTACATAAGCACAAGTAAAGAACTTGTAAAAAGAATGGTTGAGGAAGGGCATCATGTAGCAAATCATACATATTCACATCCTAATATGTCAAATATATCTTCAGTAGAATCCTTTAAGAAGGAACTTGAAGATTTAGAGAAAGTATATGAAGAAGCAATTGGTCAAAAGATGGTAAAATACTATCGTCCACCTCAAGGAAAGTACAGTCAAAGTAATCTACAAATGGCAAAAGATTTAGGTTATAAGACATTTTTCTGGAGTCTTGCTTATGTTGATTGGTATAATGATAAGCAGCCAACGAAAGAAGAAGCTTTTAAGAAATTAATCGGACGTATACATCCAGGAGCGATCGTATTATTACATAGTACGTCAAAAACGAATTCAGAAATATTAGATGAGTTAATTACTAAGTGGAAGGATATGGGATATACATTTGGCTCTCTTGATGATCTAGTAGAAAATAAATAATGATGTAAAAGGCGCCTCTTAATCATTCGAGTGTAATTAACGGTTACGTTAAAAACTACTAGATAAATAAGGCGCCTTTTAATATTTATTATATACTAATTACTGGTATGACTGCTATGATTAATCAGGCTTGTTAGAGCGACTTTTTTCATGTTTGCCTTCATGAACACCAATCACTTTACCATTAATAATACCAACATCAGCATTATTCTTTGGATCCATTTTTCTTAGTTCAGCATTACTTTTTTCTCTGTCTTTCATTCTATTTTTGTTATTATCCATTTTAACTCCTTTCTGTTGTAGTATTAGTTTTAATCAAATTTAGAAAAATTATGTGTTTTTATACAATGATTGGTGATAGAACATGTTTAATTGAATAAGTAAAAAGCTAGTATATAGATAAAAGATATCGTCTTTTAAGACCATATCTTTTTCTTTATAATCAAGAAAAAACAACATTAGGCAACATAAAACAAATATAGTATACATAAATTTATGTTTGTTTGTTGTTGAATTAGCTAAAAAACAGTGATATAATCCGTTTTTTTTATGGTATTTCACGATATTTTATTTTTAGCAATAAACTAGTTTAATTTCGACACCTTTCGTATTAAAATAAAGGTACAAATTAAGATTAAGCTACTTTAAATGTTTAAGAGTTATAACTTTAATAATTATTAAAATGTTTTTATAAAGGAGAAATTATGGAATTATTAAATGCAAAATTCATGAATGGTTTTATTAGGATGGCAGACGACGGTTATCGTCAAGGATGGCATGAAAGAAATGGCGGTAATTTAACATATCGTATAAAAGCTAGTGAAGTAGAAAGTATAAAGTCTAGTTTAAGTTTTGAAGGTGAGTGGAAGCCGATCGGTGCTAATGTACCTGGTTTGGCAAAAGAATTCTTTTTGGTAACTGGTAGTGGTAAATTCTTTAGAAATGTTATAGAAGCTCCAGAAGAATCTATAGCAATCATTGAATTAGATGATAAAGGTGAAAATTATCGTATTTGTTGGGGATTAGTTGATGGTGGAAGACCAACAAGTGAACTTCCAAGTCACTTAATGAATCATGAAGTTAAAAAGAGAGTAACCAATGGTAAGCATAGAGTTATTTACCACGCTCATACTACTAATATAATAGCATTAACTTTTGTTCTTCCCTTAACAGATGAAGCTTTTACTAGAGAATTATGGGAAATGGCAACAGAATGCCCAGTGGTATTCCCTAGTGGTGTTGGTGTAATTGGTTGGATGGTACCAGGTGGACTCGACATAGCAATTGAAACTAGTAAATTAATGGAAAAATATGATGTAGCTATTTGGGCGCATCATGGAATGTTCTGTTCTGGTGAAGATTTTGATATAACTTTTGGCCTTATGCATACAGTTGAAAAGTCAGCTGAGATTTTAGTAAAAGTACTTTCTATTAGACCAAATAAATTACAAACAATTACTCCAGATAATTTTAGAAGCTTAGCTAAAGACTTTAAAGTTACATTACCAGAACAATTTTTATTTGAAAAATAATGAATCAATATATGTAAAATGTATCCCTTGAAAGTGATTGAAAGGGATACATTTTGCATTTACATATGAAATTTACTCAATCTTACATCCTACTTTTTCTATGCAATGTTTGATGGTATCTTCATTTATGGTCTCATCGTAACCTACTTCAATAGAGCTTTCTCCTAGATCTACATTAACCATACTAATTCCATCATATTTACTTAATGCATTTTTGATTTGAGTTTTCATCTCGGCATTTTGTAATCTAGATACATTAAAGTGTGCTTTATACATAAGCTGCCTCTCCTTTTCTCTAAATTAGTTGCATTTATAGTATAGGACAATCAAAGTTATATTATTTTGGAAAGTATTAACTTTAGTTTTAGTTTTCGTTTGTTAAGAATATATTAAATCAATATAAGTAAATTTATACAATACAAGTTTTAAAGAAAGACTAATATTATATTAGCTTTCTTTTTTTAATGCACTTTTATTTGAAACATTGCATTTATATAGCGATAATTAGTATCTATTAATACTATTATAAACAGTAATTTAGATTTTAGAAAGCATTTTGCTTATTGATACTGGTGTTAATATGGTTCTTTTAGAATTTGTTACTATTTCACAATGGATCTTTTTGGGATTTGATTGTAAAATGTATAAAATAGCATCTTTGTTTTTTAAGCAAGCTATGCATTTTAGACAAATAAGACACATGGATTAGGAAGGATTTATTTATGGGGAATCAAAAAATGAAAGTAAAAAAGCGACTCCTGCTCTTATCACTAAGCGCTTGCCATTTATTAGTAGGATGTTCCTTATTGCCTGTAGAAGAAACAAGACCTACCTTGGTAGTAAAGACAAGTGAAAAAGTTGAATATACGGTAGAGTCGGTTAAAAGAGAGGATTTAGTTAGTTCAAAATTCATTTACTGTACCTATGTTCAGCTTAATGATGAAAGCTTATCTTTTGCTTTAGATGATTTGGTAATTGATAAGGTGCATGTAGAAGTAGGAAATACGGTGAAAAAAGGGGATTTACTAGCTGAGCTAAGTTTAGGGAGTATGGAAGATGAAATAGAAAATCTTGAATACACAATAAAAAGTAATCGAATTAAATTAGAGAATCAAATGAGCTTGATGAATTTAGAATTATTAAAAGAAGAAAAATTATTTAAAAGTGGATTACAAACAAAGGAAAGCTATGATAATAATGTTACTAATATTGAGAAAAAGTATAAAGAAACCATTCGGAATTATGAAGATACACTCTATATTGATGAATTAAAGATGGATAAATATTCAAAATATCAGAATGATAGTAAAATATACGCTGGTATGGATGGAATTGTTTCATTTGTAAAAGAGAATTTAGTCGGAAGTAAATCACGTGAAGGTCATGAGATAATACGTATTATTGATAATTCACAATTTGCTTTTCGTGTTGAAACAGAATATGCACCATATTTTATAGATGGTGAAGTTGTTGATATTGAAATGCGATTAAATGGTGGGGATATTTATAAAGCTATCGTTTCTCATGACATAGATAATCCCGAAGTTGTATATTTTGAATTACAAGAGCCTAATTTTAATCTAAATGTTGGTGACAGAGGAACAATAAATCTAATTTTAGAGCAAAAAGAAGATGTTTTAACAGTATCAAGCCGTGCCCTTCGGAAAGCAAATGATTTTTATTACGTTTATTATGTGAATGAAGATGGCATTCGAAGTATGAAAGAAGTCACCATTGGTATGATGGGAAATAATTCGGTTGAAATAACTAGTGGACTAGAATTTGGAGACATCGTTATTACCCGGTAGATTAAAATCTTACTAGCAGATTCCTGCTTTCGCTACAGGGAGGTAAGTGTGGAAAATAAATATTTCATAGGTTGCTTTGTGCCTAGCATAAAGTCGCCAGACTTTGGAAAGGTATGGTTAAATTATTATGATACATAAAAAATTAGTTATGCTATTTATGATAGGCTTTTTAAGCTTTTTAACTGCATGTAAGAAGGATGTTGTAGTTGAAACAATAGACCTTATTGAACCATCAAGTGTTAGTTTAGTGACTGAACCAGTTAGTATGGGTGTTATAAATAATATTGAGTTATATGAGGCATATGTAATACCATACACAGAAGAGCTATCATTTATAAGAAGTGGTCAATTTTTATCTTATCTTGTTAATATTGGTGATGAAGTTAAAAAGGGTGATATTATTGCAGCGTTAGATGATGAACCCTTCTTACAGCGAATTGAGTCAATGAAACAAGGAATTACTTTATTAGAGGAGCAATATAAGCAGAATCTAGATAAATTAGAAGGTGACTTATCCTTATATCAGATTCGAATTGACTCACTAAAGAGTGAAAAAAGTAAAGCAGACGATACTCGATTAATAGATGAGCAATTAATTACAACTGATATAGAACTTCAAATGACGAAAGAAAATATTAAAGTTACTAAGGAGCTATTCCAAATTGAACATAAAAGAATGAATCGTGACTTAGATAAGGCAATTCTTAGTTCAAATAAAAATAATATTATTGCACCTTTTGATGGAAAAGTTGTAGCGCTAGCTAATTTAAGAGAAGGAGATTGGGTTAATGAGAGTGATCCAATTGTTGGATATATAGATCCAAATGATACACGAGTAACATGTGAATATATCACAGAAACAGATATTAATGCGAGTATGGATTATTATATGTATAAGGATGGCAAAAAATATGATGTCACCTATTTACCTTATGATAAAGATGAGTATGCAGCATTAATACTAAGACAAGAGACTCCTGTATCCACCTTTCATTTTAAAGGGACTGATGCAGATATTAAGCAAGGTGATTATGTATTAATATGTGTTGAGAAAAATAAAAAAGAAAATGTATTGACAATTCCAATCGACACCTTATTTAAAGATACAAACGGTGAATATGTATATTTAGATGAGAACGGGATTAAATTGAAAAGATATATAATAACTGGCTTAGCAGATACAATTTCTGTAGAAGTTAAGGAAGGATTAAAGGAGGGAGATCGAGTATATGCTGAAAACTAAATGGATTCATGTAGCAGCATTTTTATTAACCTCAACACTGCTTTTAACAAGTTGTAATGAGAAGGAAAGCAAAATACAAGGGAATACGCAGTTACTAAATAGTTTAGAGGAAAGTGAACAAGCACTTTTATATAAATCGGATGTAGAGGATAAGATTGCTCCTAGCCTAGGACATGTTACTCGTGGTGATTTAGCGGTGGAGACAAGCGTAAAAGTATCCTTTTACTATCCAAATCAAGAGCAAATCGTATACGAAGAGCCTAAGCTTACAAGTGAAGTAGTAGAATTATTTGTTTCTAACAATGATTTGGTAGAGAAAGGTGATCGAATTGCAAGTATTCAATATCACATTGATGAGATTGAACTTTTACAACTTAAATTAACCTTAAGTCGAAAGGAAGAATTCTTTAAAGAGAAGAAAAAAGAAAGAGAAGAAGAAATCCAAAAAGTGAAGCTTAATATGGATTCTGAGAAGGATAATGAAATTAAAAAAGGGTTAAAGAGTAATTATGATTCTTTAAAAAATAGCTATGATATGTTTCTTTCAGAAGAATTAGATAAAATTAACTCACTTAAAGACGAGCTTAAGTCTTATGATGAAAAAAAAGATCTAAGTTATATGTATGCACCTATTACTGGAATAATAAACCAAATTATGCCGCTAAGACCTGGTGATATTCTTAATCCTAATCAAGTAATTGGAACGATTTATGATACAAGTTTAGCTTACTTGAGTATTGATGATGAAAAAGGATTGGCTCGTTATAACATGGAAGTTGATTTAGTAGTGACGAATAAAGGTAATACAAAGGACTCACCTGTAGAATATTATAAGGGTGTTATTATTACAGGATCTAACTTAGTAGGTGAGAGACTAAAGCAAAAAATTGCCTTAATAGAATTACTAGATGGAGATATCGAAGACTTAAAGGATAAAACAATAAAGGCTACTGGTAAGCTAAAACATATGAAAGATGTATTATTGGTTGATAAAAGAACGGTAGAATTTGATAAAAAAGTTCCCTATGTAATGGAATATAAGGATGGAAAAGCATATAAAAGAAATTTTATAAGTCCAGGCTTTGATCCATATAACTACATGATATTTAAAGGGTTAGATGAGGGAATGGAAGTTATCTTAGATAATTAAAACTTCGAAAGCGTTAAAAGCAATACATGTATACATTTTGTTACTAGGAAGGGCAGGATAACTATGTTTAGATTTATGTTTCATAAATTATTTCATAAGAAGTGGATGGTAATAAGTTTGCTAATAGGTAATATTTTATTAATTGCTATTGCAGCTAGTCATCCTATGTATAAAACAGCATCGTTACAAAGAATGTTAACGGATGATTTTGAAAAACTATTTGAAGAAAATAATACCTATCCAGCATTAATAACCTTAAAGTCATCTGCTGATAAAAAAGAAAATAGGGAATTTAAAAAGATAGAGCAGCTATCCTATAATATTTGTGAAGAACTTGGTATTGAATTATATCAACGCATCGAATATTTAAGTGCGGTTTCTACAAAGGTAGAATCATTGTTAGACAGAATGGATAACAATGGAGAGTTTAGAGTCATTCTTGGAAGCATATCAAATCTAGAAGAGAATGTAAATATTATATCTGGTAAAATGAATAGTAAAGAAATTGGACCAGATGGTTTTATTGAGGCAATTGTAAGTCAAAGTGCTTTGGTAGAGCTGAATTTACTTCTTGATGAAGAATTAATATTTCATAACTTCTTAGATATGAATGGCGAAGCAGTAAAAATTAGAATTGTCGGAGTATATGAGAATAATGACCTTAATAATGATTATTGGGTTTCATCACCGGATGGCTATCGAAATACTTGTATGATTGATTCGGATTTATTTAGAAGTATTTTTTTGAAGGAAGGTGATGAAAGATTTAATGTGAAAGGAGTTTGGTATGTTCAACCTGACTATACCACCATTACCCCGGAACAATCAACCACGATACTTAAATTATTAAATAAATATCAAAAGGATTATTTAACATATTATAGCAGTATGAGTGAATCTGGATTTAAGGAGATCCTAAATGATTTTGGTCAAAATGAGAAGAAAATTAATTTAACCCTCATGATTCTTCAAGTGCCTATTATCGTATTGTTATGTGCTTTCTTATTCATGATATCAGGACAAATGCTTAGCTTAGAGCAGAATGAGATTTCCCAATTAAAAAGTAGAGGAGCAGGAAAAGTACAGATTTTATCCATGTACTTTCTACAATCATTTATCTTATCATTAATTAGTATGGTGGTAGGTATTCCACTAGGTAGTTATTTATGTAGAGTACTTGGTTCCTCTAATGCATTTTTAGAGTTTGTTCAAAGAAGACCATTGCATGTAACAATAACAATGGAAGTAATCATATATGGACTTATTGGTGCAGCAATCTCAATTTTAATGACAATTTTACCTGTTATAAAATACAGTAAGGTATCTATTGTTCATTTGAAGCAAGGAAGTTCTAAGAGAACAAAAGTGATATGGCAAAAATATTACTTTGATGTCATATTTTTGATTGTATCTATATACGGATTATATATCTTTAATAATCAAAAAGCAGAGTTAGCTCTTAAAGTGCTCTCTGGTAAATCATTAGATCCATTATTATTTTTAAGTTCCTCCTTGTTTATATTAGGTGCAGGATTATTTGCTCTAAGATTGCAACCATTAATCATACGTTTAATCTTTATGATTGGAAAAAGATTTTTTAAACCAGCAAGTTATGCTTCTTTTTTACAAATATTACGTACTTCAAAAAAGCAGTACTTTATTATGATATTCTTAATACTTACCGTTGCCCTTGGTATGTTCAATGCAACCATAGCAAGGACCATATTATCCAATGCAGAAGAAAGTGAAAGATATAGTGTGGGTGCGGACATTGTAATTAATGAAGTATGGGATAGTAATGAAGCCTATGTTCAATTTGATCCTACCATTGAATTAGTATATAAAGAACCTGATTTTAATAAGTATTCTCAGATTGAAAACATACAAAGTGCAGCTAGAGTATATGTGAATAAAAATGTTACTTCAACAGTTGGAAGAGAAAAATTAAAAGTCCAACTTATGGGTATAAATTCAAAAGAGTTTGGTGAAACAACAAATATTAAAGATGGAATTTTACAAGAAAGCTATAGAAATTATTTAAATGCATTTGCTACAAATCCGAATGCAGTTTTAGTATCAATGAATTTTAAAGAAAAGTTAGGATTAAAAGTTGGTGACTATATCAATTATCAGAATCAAGAAAAAATAGGTGTAAATTCTATCATTTACGGATTTGTTGATTATTGGCCATCCTATTATCCAACCTCTACCATGCTTTTACCAGATGGAAGCATGAAGGAGACAGATAATTATTTAATTATTTCACATTTAGCAAATATACAACAAGCCTGGGGACTTAGACCATATGAGGTATGGTTAAAAGTAGAAGATAGTACCGATTTCTTTTATCAATATGCAAAAGATAACAAAATTAAATTTACAAAATATGAAGATATTGGGGAACGCTTAAAGGACATAAGAAATGAGACTCTGTTTCAGGGGACTAATGGTATCTTAACATTAAGTTTTATCGTTATATTATTATTGTGTACAGTAGGATTTTTAATTTATTGGATTCTTTCAATAAGGCAAAGAGAATTATTATTTGGTGTATTTCGAGCTATGGGTATGTCTAGAAGTGAGATTGTACATATGCTACTGAATGAGCAAATCGCTGTCGCATTATACTCCATTTTATTTGGTGCATTAATTGGTAATTTAGCGTCAAGATGGTATGTACCACTAATTCAGATTGCTTATTCAGCAACGGATCAAATACTACCATTAGAGCTAATAACCAATTTAGATGATATGATCAAATTATTCTCTGTAATAGCTATCGTATTTATTAGTTGTATGGTTATCTTAGTAAGATTAATCTTTAAGATGAAGATTGCACAAGCATTAAAACTAGGTGAGGATTAACCTTAGGAAAGGCAGGAAGCGATAATGGATGATATAATTATGAGTGCAATAGGTATTAACCGTATCTTTCAAGTTGCAAATGGAAAGGACTTTAGGGCTCTAAAGGATATTAATATAAAAATTCCTAAGAAGAGTTTAACCATATTAAAAGGGAGGTCTGGTTCAGGTAAAACAACTTTGATGAATATCCTAGGTGCACTAGATAAACCAAGCTCTGGTACGATATACTTTAATAACGAAGACATTACTACATATAATGAACGACAAATAGAATTATTGCATAAACAAAAAATTGGTTTCATATTTCAATCTGTTTCATTAATTCCTATTATGACAGCCTACGAAAATGTTGAATTTGCTCTAAGATTAGCTGGATTTAAGGGAGATAGAAATAAGAGGGTGGAAGAAAGCTTAAAACTTGTAGGGCTTGGAAGTCGTATGCACCACATGCCACAAGAATTATCTGGTGGTGAGCAACAAAGAGTTGCCATAGCAAGAGCGATTACCCATAGACCAATAGTAATATTTGCAGATGAGCCAACTGCAGAACTAGATAGTAGTTCGTCTTTAACGGTTATGAAAATATTTAAAGACCTAGTTACAAAAGAGGATGTTACTATTGTTATGACAACCCATGATACTGGATTGATGGAAGCAGGCGATGTTGTGTATGAACTGGAGGACGGTGAAGTAATTAATGGATGATGCAATGATAATAGCAGATAATCTGGTTAAGATTTATAAGACAAAAGATATTGAGGTATTAGCTTTACAAGGTTTAGACCTTACCGTTAATAAGGGTGAGTTAATGGCTATAATCGGTAATAGTGGTAGTGGTAAGTCGACATTCTTAAATATGATTGGTGGCTTAGATAGACCTAGTGCAGGGAAGTTATTTGTTGATGGCAAGAATTTATTCTCTTTAACAGATAATGAATTGGTTTTGTATAAAAGAAATACAGTTGGCTTTGTATGGCAAAATAATGCAAGAAATCTTTTACCTTACCTTAGTGCTTTGGAGAACATTATGACTCCTATGTTTTTTGCTAAGGAAGGAAAGAAAAAACAAAGAGCGCTAGAGCTTCTTGATTTAGTCGGATTATCTCATAGAAAAAACAACAAACTTCATCAACTATCTGGTGGAGAGCAGCAAAGAGTTGCAATTGCTATAGCTTTAGCGAATAATCCAAAATTATTATTAGCAGATGAACCTACAGGATCGGTAGATAGAAAAACAGCAGATTACATATTGGATGTATTTCGTAACCTTAATAAAGAAACGGATCTTACTATCGTAATTGTAACCCATGATGTGGACTTATCTAAAAAGGTACAAAGAGTTATTTCAATAAAAGATGGAAGAACAAGTAGTGAGAGGATCCTAAAAGAGAAATATGCAATGGATCTCAATAATCAAGCAATACACTGGGCAAATGAAGAGGAAACCCAAGAGGAATATGTTGTAATCGATCGTGTAGGGCGAATTCAAATTCCTAGAGAATTACTAGACTCATTAAATATTAATGAGAATAAAGTAAAGCTTGAACTCCATGATGGAAAGATAATAATAGAAAAACCATAACAAATTAATAAATTATTGAGAATAGCTTTATGTCAAATTACAGGTGTGTAAAAATTCACCTTATAATTATGATATAAAGCTATTTTTATGGGCATAAATTAAGAAAATGTGGAAATTATATACTAGAGTTAGTTATACCAATGAATGCATGTTAGATTGTTATAAAGAGTAAGAAGTTAGTAGTAAAGAATATGGAGTAAGTAATGAGTGAAATTTTATGCTTGAATTTATGCGAAATTGTTAATGGTTTATTCTTAGAAAAGCAATTGGAGACAACTCTTGATAATACCCTTTTCGAAGTTGGATTAAATAATTGTGAACGTGTCTATATTGGCTCTTACTTTTGTAGTCAATTTTTCTTAAACCTAAAGTTGAACCACATAGAGGAGATTATTTATATATGCAATAAGAGAAATATGAAAATAAGCCTTGTCATTCCAACCTTTTCTCAAAAAGATTTAGAGAGGGGAAAAGACAAGATTAAAATACTATGTAACTATATTGGTAATGTAATAGATGAAATTACGGTAAACGATTATGGAATGTTATATTATATTTCTATGACATATAGGGTTTCAATCAATTTAGGTCGATTATTTATGAAAGATTATAGGGACCCAAGGCATAGCGTTTACTTTCATCAAAACTATAAACCTAAAATATTAAGTGACTTTCTTCTTGACCTAATAAAATCATATCAGGTTGTAGGGTTAGAATTTGATTTAACCCATGAGTTGGTTGACTTAAGCGGCTATCCCAAGGAACTAAAAGTTGGATATCATAGCCCATATTCTTATATGACAATGGGGAATATATGTGAGTTAGGATCAATAAATAAAAAGATGAATGAAAAATTCAGGCCTAATGGTGAGTGTAATCTAGAATGTATGACACATTCAATTGAATACTTTTTTGATGATGACCGTAAGTGGTACAGAATTGGGAGAACCATATATTTTAATAATGAGGATTGTAACATAATTGGTTTTACTAACTTAAGAAAAATCTATTCTCCATTAGATAAACTATTTTCTTTATTAGGATAAGTGCTATTGACTAAATGATTATGTAAGGGAAGGGTCGTATGAAGGTATTAGTTCCATTGAATAGAATTGAGCATATTGATGATTTCATTAATGCTGGTGCTAATGAATTTTACATTGGATTTTATGATAAGGATTGGGATAAGAAGTTTGGTGATTTTAATGATATTAATCGTATGTCAGGGATAAAAGAGAATGCTAACTCATTAAGTTTTAATGAAATACTTGAGCTAATAAAAAAAGTTAAATCCTTAGGTGTTTCTTTATATATAACCTTTAATTCCAGTATATATGCGAAGGAACAATTAATTTTTATTAATGAATATTTTAGGATGTTGAAATTATGGGGGTGTGATGGTGTTATTGTTTCCTGCAAAGAACTTTGTCAGATGGCAAAGGATATAAGTCTTCCTTCCGTTATTAGTACAATCACAGGCGTATATAATTCCGATATTGCAAGATTCTATAAAAACCATGGTGCTAAGAGAATTATATTACCAAGGGATTTATCAGTTAATGAAATAAGGAATATTAAAGTTTTAGTTCCAGATGTTGAATATGAAGTGTTTATGATGAGAAATGGATGTGTTTTTTCAGATTCAAATTGTCTTGGACTTCATAGGAAAGAAATATGTGGAATATGTACAAGTGTAAAAAGGATCGAGCATTCCTTCATGATAAAAGATAGGAGTATGAAATCCTTTGAAAAGATGAATGAGAACAATCAAGTATATAGTAAGTCATTTCATCAATATAGCTGCGGATTATGCTCCATATATGATTTTATACAAATGGGTATAAGTGCATGTAAAATTGTTGGTAGATATGATGAATATCAATATGTATTAGAAGATGTTAGATTAGTTCATAAAAATATTCAGATAGCAAGTTTATGTAAGAGTAGAGACGAATATTTAAGAAGTATGCAATTACCCATTGATAGTGAAATTATGTGTAACTTAGGATTGTCCTGTTATTATCCAGAAATTCGATTTAATTAATCAATCATAGGTGTATTACTGAATAATAAGCTATGAAAATTAAATATATATCTTTGGTTCACTTGATTATTTTTATAACTTCGATATACTAATATCAGTAGTGAATTTAAATAAAGAAATACGAGGGTATGAGGATATCATGGATAATATAAATGTGCAAAAAAAATCATATATAAAGGTTTTGGATTATATAAAAGAAAAAATAAGAACAGGAGAGCTTAAACTAGACGAAAGATTACCTGCAGAGCGTGAGCTATCTGAGATGTTAGGGGTTAGTCGTAATTCAGTTCGAGAAGCAATCCGTACGCTAGATATTTTAGGTGTTATTACAAGTTATCAAGGTGCTGGTAATTACTTAACAGGCAATTTTCAGAATAATATTATGGAATCCCTATCTATGATGTTTTTACTAAATCAAATAGACTATCAGCAAATTAGTCAGTTAAGAAGAGGATTAGAGCTTGAAGCTTTATTACTAGCGATAGATAATATTACTGAGAAAGAAATCACTCAACTTGATGCTATCATTACACAATTAGAGCATGTTACAGAGGAAAATAATATAATTCTTGATAAGAGATTACATTATAATATTGCCCTAGCATCTAAGAATACCTTGATTTTTAGTATTTTAGAAGCACTTTCTGTATTAATTGATCAATTTATATTAGATTTAAGAAGAGAGATTCTAAGTACAGAGGACACAAAGGTAGTATTACATGAAGCACACAATCTTATGGTTGAAAGTATAAGAAAGAGAGACAAGAACCTAGCTTATGAAGCAATTAACAAACATTTTGGTGTAATTGACGAAAAACTAAAGGATACCATGTAAAAAATCGTTGATTTTGTCGATTGCACAGTGTTTTTGCACAAATCGCTTGTTAAAAAAATGACGTTTATTGACATATTAAACTATGGCAAGTATAATAAAATTACAAAGTGGTACTACCAATTGTATTTAATTGGTAGATAAGGTGTTGCAAAACTCCTGGTCAAGATTAAATTACAGTAGCTTAAGATACTGTTTCTTCTATCTTGATAAAGATCCGTTTTGCAGCTCTTTTTTTTATTCTTCAAATTGGTACTACCAATTTGAGTTTAACGTAATTATTAGAAAGTATTTATTCACTTATGGGGGTCTCTTATGAATATGACGTTAGCATTTATTTTAGCTCTACTACCAATTATTTGGTTAGTAGTAGGTTTAACTGTTCTAAAAGTTCCAGGTTTTAAAGCTTGTGTGATTGCCTTAATTATTGCCTTTGTATTATCCGTCTTTGTTTGGAAAATGCCTTTAATGGTAAGTTTTACTGCAATTCTAGAAGGTGCGGCTATGGCTCTATGGCCTATATTAATCGTTATCATAGCAGCAGTCTTTACTTATAATATTTGTGTTTATACAGGTAAGATGGAAGTAATCAAACGTATGTTAGCAAGTGTTACAAATGATAAGAGAGTTTTGGTTTTAATTATAGCTTGGGGGTTTGGCGGCTTTATGGAGGGCATGGCTGGATTTGGTACAGCAGTAGCAATACCTGCAAGTATGCTATGGGGCTTAGGTTTTAATCCAGTATTTGCGGCTATTGTATGTCTTGTAGCAAATGCAACACCTACTGCTTTTGGGTCCATTGGTATACCTACCACAACTCTTGCAAAAATAACTGGATTAGATGTATTTCAATTATCTACCAATACAGTAATTTTATTGGCACCGATTATAATATTAACACCATTTATCTTAGTTTATTTAATCGGTAAAACTAAAAATGCATTTAAAGGTGTTGGCCTTATTACATTTATATCAGGTATTTCCTTTTTATTACCAGAGTATTTCGTAGCAAAGTTCTTAGGAGCAGAACTACCAGTTGTTATTGGTTCTGTCTGTTCTATGCTTGCAACAGTAGTTGCAGCAAAAGTGATAGGTAAAAGGAATGTTCCAAAAGAATACCTAATCGAGGATAATAAAAAAGAGAAAGTTACAGGAAAAGAAGCACTGATTGCATGGAGCCCATTTATCTTAATATTTATTTGCTTAGTTGGTACTTCAAAAATTGTTGCTCCAATTAATACAGTATTAGCAAGTGTGAAATCTGTAGTTGCTTTATACAAAGGAGAAGGGGCTACACCTTATACATTCTCATGGCTTGCAACTCCTGGCTTTTGGATTATTTTCTCTGGTTTTGTTGGTGGTTTTATTCAAGGAGCTAGTTTTAAAGAAATGATTACAATCTTTAAAAAGACAGTGCTTCAGATGGTTAAAACCATTATAACAATCATCGCTATTATGGCAACTGCAAAACTAATGGGATATAGTGGAATGATAGCATCCATCTCCTTAATGTTCGTAACAGTTACAGGTTCCTTCTATCCTTTCTTTGCTCCAGTGTTAGGATCCATAGGTACCTTTGTTACTGGTAGCGGAACGAGCGCAAGTGTATTATTCGGTGGATTACAAGCTGAAACATCACAAGCTCTAAATTTAAATCAAGCATTAATTGCAGCTTCTAATACCGCTGGTGCGATTACTGCAAAAATGATTTCGCCACAAAATATAGCAGTTGCAGTAGCAGCAGTTAATTTACCAGGTAAAGAAAGTGAGTTATTTAAAGGTACAGTAAAATACTACATTCTCTTCCTAACAATCGTTGGAGTGTTTACTTATTTAGCATCCTTATATTTAGGATAACAATTTCAATAACAAGAGTAATAAAATATATATTTAGAAAGGTGAAGGATATGAATATTTTAGTATGTATTAAACAAGTTCCTGACAGTAATAAAGTTGAAGTTGATAAGGTTACAGGAGTATTAAAAAGAAATGGTGTAGAATCAAAAATGAATCCATATGACTTATATGCCATTGAAACAGCCCTAAGAATAAAAGAAGAGGTTGGAGGAAGTGTACATGTTCTTACCATGGGACCTGGCCAGGCACAGAGTGTTATAAGGGAAGCCTTTGCTATGGGTGTAGACAATGGAGTGTTAATTTCAGACCGTAAGTTTGGTGGTGCAGATGTATTAGCAACGAGCTACACAATTTCACAGGGGATCGAAAAATTAGGTGCTTTTGATTTGATTATATGTGGTAAGCAAACTACAGATGGGGATACAGCTCAAGTTGGTCCTGAAGTATCAGAATGGCTTAATATTCCATGTCTATCAAATGTTTCACGTTTAGTTGAACTTCTTGATGATGGAATCGTAGTTGAGATGGATATGATTAGTGATATAGAAATCGCTAAAATCATGTACCCATGCCTTATCAC
>JAFAEB010000036.1 GCA_023424235.1 Bacillota bacterium | reverse complement strand
GAACATTTACACCGGCTTCTCTTACAGAGTTTTCAGTTGAAGTTGCAGTATCTAACATTTTAGGCAAAATACTAGCATTGATTGCTGCCGTTCTAGTTCTTCTAGTTAAACCATATAGTTTTGTTATATCGGATGCGATGGTAGTAGGAATTCCTTTTTCACTTGCTACTTCATATACCATACGTTCAGGGCCACCATCATCTACACCAAAAGCCATAGTAGATACGACTACTTGAGCACCATCATTTGTAATTTCATCTACTACTTCGTGAACCGTTTCCTTTGTTAATTTCTTAGTTTTAATAAATCGATTTATTATTTTGATTTCTTTATTGTTTCCTAAGTCTATATTATCAAGTTTCGTTTGTTTTTTCGCAAGAAAAGATTCAAGTCCACCTTTTGCCATACCAATAATACCAACTTGAGCTACATCACCTTCTATTAAAGCATTTGTTGCTTGGGTTGTACTATGAGCAACAAATACAACATCTTCTGGACTAATATTATTTAAATTTAAGCAATTTTGAAATGATTTTACAACACCTGCAGCTACACCACGTTTATCGTCGTGAGTGGTTTTTACAGATGATTTTCCTATAATTTCATGAGTTACATTATCGATGGCAACCGCTTTTGTATGGGTACCACCAACATCTATTCCCATTCGAACTAATCTGCCCATGAGATACCTCCTGTCTTTAGAATAAGTCTTTTAAATTTGAATGACCGGCTGCCACATTAGATGTAGCAGCCGGCTCATAATATATTAAACTAAATTACCATACATAATAAATACGATTGCGCAAAGTATAATACCAATTATCCAACCAGAAGGAATGGACATTTTCATATAATCTTTTGTTGATACTTTTGTATAACCACAGCCCCATGCAACCCATGATTGAGTAACGTCAAGATGTTGAGGTGCTACTGTTGTAATTGCAAATAGTGGGTATAAAAATTGTACTGGCCATGCTGCTGTTGATACTACAACAGCTAAGATAGCAGCACCGCAACCTACTAAGTTCATAGGACCTCTAAAGAAGCCTAGTGGTGTAAGTACAGCAAAAGCAATACATAATAATAGTGCACTTTGTGGAATGAAATTACCTAATAATACTTTAAAATAAGGAGAAGCGTAGTTAGCAGCATTATTAAACATAGATAATGTTAATAAGAAACCAACCATAGGAGCTACGTCAATAGCACCATCGGAGAATTGTTTTGCAAGCATTCTACCTACATTGGTAAAGCCACCTTTTAATTTACCACATGTTAATAAAGCGAAAAGTCCGGATACGATAAAGCCAAATATAATTGGTACTTTAAATACAACAACACCGATTACAGGAAGGATTACAGATATCCATGATATTGCAGGTGCATTAACTGTATTACCACTATCTGCTGTAGCTGCCCAAGCGTGAGTTGCTTTCTTTGTATTCATCATAAGGTTTGCAACTACAAGAACAACAACAAGAGAAACAGCCAAGCCGATTACACCAAATTTAAAATAAGTATTGTAATCATAAGTACCATAACTTTCGTTGGCAGTTGTAAAAATTGCTTGATATTGTTTGAAGTTAACAATATTAGCAAAGATACCAGCCATTATAGATCCCATAAAGGAGAATAAAGCAATTGGAGAAGGGATGCCTAATGAAAGCATAATAGGTAGTACGATAACAGCTATGGAAATAACTGGTCCAATACCTGTCATAGATGTAAATATAACAGCAGTAACGATGCATAAAAGTGACATGGTAATACGTGGTTTATCACCACCAAGTTCTACTACTTTACGAATTAAAGTTGCAGCGATACCAGTGTCAATCAATATTCTACCAAAAAAAGCACCGAAGAAAATGTTAACTAGAATGGATTTACCATAGTTTTCAGGACCAGTCTGGAATACATTCGTAAGTACATCAATAAATGTTTTACCTTCCATTGCTTGATTTGGTGAGATAGCGTTTCCTATTAATGCGAGTGCAACCCAAAAAACTGACATAATAAAGAAACCTACCATTAAGTTGTAACCTTTTACGCAGTACCATACTAATCCGAAAAAGGACAAGATCATTATAATACCAATAATAACATTGACAAGATCCATAAGAATTCCTCCTTAAATTTAAAAGATACAAAAGCACTAACATGTTAGTTATCTTAATTAACATGCTAACATGTTAGTTGTACAATGTCAATATAAATTTGTACATTTTTCTAGATTTTCATATAAAAGGCAACGTTGTTTTATACAAGTATTACATATTAATATTTGGAAAACAACAACCAAGACAGAAAAATGTATATAATAATTGAAATTACTATAAAAATTATGACTTTTATACAACAATTGTTGTTATTCTTTTAGGATATGATGTTCTTTTTCCATTATTTTTATTCAATTGCATAAAAATAAAAAGAAATTCCTTTTGTTGTATTGGAATTGTTTTTGAAATTTTAGTCTAAAAGAAAATAAACGCTCTTCTTTAATTAGGATTGTATTCTAGATTTTATTGTACTATACTGTATTTATTAATAAAGGATAGCAAAGTAAAGCGATATAACTATATAAAAAGTTATAGATAGTATTGCTCAATAAGAAATAATAGTTTGTATTAAATTTTATTAGATGAGGTTAGAACATTGGATATTAAGCAGTTTGAAGAATTTCAATATATAGAAGTTAAGCATGAAATAACAATACTAAAATATATGGGTAGGGCATCTTTCGTTATTGTACCGGAGAATATTGACAATCTTCCAGTAACAATAATTTATCAAGATGCCTTTCGTGATTGTAATTTTATAAGCAAAATTAAAATACCCGATAGCGTTTACAAACTAGGTGATTATAGTTTCTGTGCTTGTAGCGGTTTAACGGAATTCTCCTTTCATAAGAACATAGAGGAAATAGGAAGGCATGTATTTTATAATTGCAGAGGATTAAGAAAATTGGAACTTCCTGATGTGATTAAAGATATTGGAGATGGGGCGTTTAAAAACTGTGAACAGATTAATCAGCTTGTAATAAAAGCCAATAGTGAAAAACTATTATCACTAAAATATACCCTCGATTCCTTATCACAAAATGTTTTCGTGAGAATTATCTATTACAAAAATCAAATCGAAGAGAAGGCAGCCCTTGTTTTTCCTAAAGATGCTGTATTCTATGCTTATTATACTAGCAGGTTATATGATAAGACTACGTTTGGTATTGGCAATCAATATCATTACTGTATTGGAGATGGAACCATAGATTATTCTAGATATGATAGTTTATTTCTTGGAGCAAAAAATGAGCTAGAGGAGGATATACTCTGCCAAATTGCATTAGCTCGAGTTATGTTTCCATATAAACTGGAACAAATCTATGCAGATAGATATAAATCGTATATTAATGAAAAATTGAATGATATTGTTTATAAAGGGATTGATACGGATAATATAGAAATTTTAGATTTTATTACGAAAGAGAACTTAATAAAAGAAGATGTAATAGAGGAATATATTAATTATGCCAGAGACTGCAATAAAATTCAAATCGTAAGTTATCTTTTAACTTATCAAAATCAGAATTTTAACAAGCGCAATAGAGAATTTATATTGTAAGATTTAAAGTCTTACTGGTAGGATTTCTTTATTATAGGCAATTGCGAAACTCTAAAACTAAATATTTGGAAAGCAATTTATACATTTACTTTCTCTTTATTAAGAAAGGAGGTTTTATGGAGCAAAGATTAAAGGATAGAATGATCTATATTAGTAAGCAAATATTTAAGTTATCAAGAAATGAGCTGTATCTTTCCATGCGGTTTCTTGATATTGCATTAGATGAATTATCCTATGAATTATATTTATCAACTACTAGTCTAGGGACAGATGGACAAAAGATTTTATATAATCCAAATCATATGGTTCGCCTATATCGTGATGATATGGTATTAGTTAATCGCAGCTATTTACATATGTTATTACACTGTATGTTTCGTCATATGCTAGTTAATGATGATGTGGATTATGAGATCTGGAATATAGCTTGTGATATAGCGGTGGAATCCATAATTGATGAACTAAAGGTTAAATGTATTCACTTAACTGTATCTGATTATAGACAAGAAATATATGATAAAATAAGAGAAGAAGTTAAAGTACTCTCTGCAGAAGGTGTATATTACGTCTTAAAAAAGATGAAATTGTCTTATAAGGAGATAAAGGAGCTAGAGAAAGAATTTGTCGTATGTGATCATAGTATATGGGAGAAATTAAGAGATAGGCCAAAAGATAATGGAGAAAGTAATACCAATTCAAATGATGATAACTCAGATAATGAGGATGAAAACAATGAGAATCAGGGAAAAGATGAGAGTGGAAGAAATAATAATAGAAATCCTCATGGAGATTTAAATTCTGATAAAAAAGAGAATGAGGAAGAGAATAAGACAAATAGTTATTCTTCAAGTGAGAATAGTGAAGATAATACAGATAGTAGAGAAAACCATAAGACAGGGATGGAATCGAATTATGGAGAAGATTCGGTGGTAGATCTCACTATGAGTGTAGAAAGAAGAGAGTACCTTAAAAAGAGTTGGGAAAATATTAGTGAGAAAGTAGAACTAAACCTTGAAATCACCTATTCTGAGGATGTAGGAGCATTGAATAAAGCTCTTAAAGTTCAAAACCGAGAAAAGTATGATTATAGAGAATTTTTACGTAAATTTGCGATTCCTAGTGAGGAAATTCAAGTGGATTTAGATTCCTTTGATTATGTATTTTATCATTATGGACTAACGAATCATAATAACATGCCATTTATTGAGCCACTTGAGTATAAGGAGCTTTCACGAATTGAAGAGTTTGTTATTGTGATAGATACATCTGCATCCTGTTCTGGAGAATTAATCAAGAGGTTTTTAGAAGAGAGCTATCATATATTAACAAGTAGCCAGTCGTTTGCGAAGAAGGTTAATCTCTACATTATTCAATGTGATGATAAAGTACAATCCTTTGCAAAAATTACCAAAGAGGAAGAACTTAGAGAATATATTAATAACATAGAAGTACTGGGATTTGGAGGAACCGATTTTAGACCTGCATTTGCTTTTGTAAATGGACTTATTGAAAAAGGAGAGTTTAATAAATTAAAAGGAATGTTATATTTTACAGATGGGTATGGAATTTATCCAAAAAAACGTCCAAGTTATGATGTTGCTTTTGTATTCATAGATGATTTTTATACAGATGCTAAGGTACCATCATGGGCAATGAAATTGTTAATAACACCAGGAGGACTTATGGATGAACATCAAAAAAGCAAAGGAAGAGATTAAAAATACCATATTAGCTTATTTAAGTAAAGATAAGTTTGGACAATATAAAATACCAGTAACCAATCAAAGACCTATATTACTTATGGGACCTCCGGGAATTGGTAAAACTGCAATTATGGAGCAAATAGCAGCAGAGTGCAAAATTGCTTTAGTATCTTATACCATTACTCACCATACAAGGCAAAGTGCGATCGGTCTACCATATATAACAAAGAGGATTTATAATGGTGAGGAGAAATCTATAACAGAATATACTATGAGCGAGATTATTGCCTCAGTATATAATAAAATAGAGGAAACAAATTTAAAAGAAGGTATTCTATTTATTGATGAAATTAACTGTGTATCGGAAACCCTATCAGCAACGATGCTACAGTTTTTGAAAGAAAAAGCATTTGGTAACCATAAGGTACCAGATGGTTGGATAATTGTATCAGCTGGAAATCCACCAGAATATAATAAATCCGTTCGTGAGTTTGATATTGTTACCCTAGATCGTATCAGACAGTTAGATATTACGATTGATTATAAGGTTTGGAAAGAATATGCTTTTAAGCAAAATGTTCATGAAGCAATTATTACCTATTTAGATATTAAAAAAGAACATTTTTATAATATTGAAACAAAGGTTGATGGAAAAGAGTTTGTAACAGCTAGAGGTTGGGAGGATTTATCAAAAATATTAATTATTTATGAGGAATTAGGACTTAAGGTTGATGAAGAGCTTATCAGACAATATATCATACATAGGAGAATTGCAAAAGATTTTCATACCTATTATGATTTTTATAATAAATATAAGTTCGAGTATTCAATTGATTCTATTATAGAAGGCAAGATGAACAAAGAAAAATACCTAAACCTAGTTAATGCACCTTTTGACGAAAGAATAACAGTAATTGGTTTAATACTTAGTAAATTATATGGCGTGTTTCTTCAGGTATATAATAAGGACTTATATGTTAGCGAATTATTTGAAACCCTAAAATCACTCAAAACATCACTACTAGATAGTAATAGAATGCTCTCAGTGGAAGATAAGTTAGAAGAAGTAATAGATGAAAAATATAAAGCTTTAGATAAGATGAGAGTTGCTTCCCATTTGGATAAAAAGGTTGAAAAGAGTATTCTATCGGTTTGTGATACAATAAACTCTTATAAAGTAGCTTTAAAAAAAGAAAAAATAATGGACAATGAAAAAGCCTTTGATGCGATAAAAGCTATGTTTGAAGTGGAAGTTAATGAACGCTTAGAATTAATAGAAGTTGCATTAGAAGCACTAAAAAATGGATTTGTATTCATGGAAGAAATCTTTGCTGAAAGTCAAGAGATGGTTATATTTATTACCGAATTAACGATGAATCATTATAGTAGTAAGTTTATTGGTGAATATGGAAGTGAGGAATACTATAAATATAACAAGGAACTTATGTTTAAAGATAGACATAAGGAAATTAAAGATGAGATTGGGCAATTGTTAAGGGAAATATAGAATAAATGGAGGAAGATAAGATGAGTGGACTAAATACAATATATATTTGCTTTCCAGGAGGAAAACATAAGGTATTAACGTTTAGCTATGACGATGGAAAAGAAGAAGATAGGCATCTTGTGGAGTTATTTAATACTTATGGTGTAAAAGGTACTTTTCATGTTAATTCTGGACTTACCATAGGTAATCGTATTCCAATATCTGAATACAAACGTTTATATATGGGACATGAAGTGTCAGCACATACCTTAACTCATCCAACGATTGCTAGAAGTCCAATCGAGCAGGTTGTATTACAAGTTATGGAGGATAGAAAAAGACTTGAGGAGGCTGTAGGTTATCCAGTACTAGGTATGTCCTACCCAAATGGATCTTATAGCAAGGAAATTATGAACGTTCTTCCTTCCTTAGGTATAAAGTATGCTAGAACAGTTGGCAGTTCCAATCATTTTTCTATGCCTGAGAATTTTTTAGAGTGGAAGGCTACCTGTCATCACGATCATAATTTAAAGCAACTTGGTGAAGAATTTGTTCAATTACATAAAACCCAATATCTATATATGATGTATGTATGGGGACACAGTTATGAATTTACTGATAAAAACAATTGGAGCGTTATGGAGGATTTTCTACAATTAGTTTCGAAACGTGAGGACATATGGTACGCGACTAATATAGAAATCGTTCATTACATGGAGGCAGCCAAGCGTCTTTTGTTTACCGTAAGTGGTAATATGGTTATGAATCCTTCCTATGAATCTGTTTGGATTCAGTTTAATGAAAAGATATATGAAATAAAAGGTGGAGAGACAGTGTTCTTAACTTAACGATAAATATAAGCCCTATTAGAATTGTAATATTCTAATAGGGCTTTACTGTTTATATAAAATGATCTAATTTTGCTCTTAGCTGATATGAAATCTGTGTGAGAGGAAGTCTTACCTCAGAGGAATTAATTAAGCCTAATTCATTTAAGCAATACTTAATTGGTGCTGGGTTTGGTTCTTTAAAGAGTAATGGTATGAATTGATACAATTCCTTCCAAATAGTAAATGCTTCACTTACCTTGTTATTTTGGATCATATTGTATATCTCAACAAATTTTTCTGTTTTCAAATGGGAAGAAGCAAGAATACCTCCTTGGCCACCTAGGGTAAGGGTGGTAAAAAATAAGATATCTTCTCCCGTTAAAATTGAGAAGTCTTTTGGCGGGTCCATTAAAAGTGCCATAGTTTGTTTGATATCACCACTTGAATCTTTTAATCCTGCAATGTTTTTTATTTCAGCTAGTTTATGAATCGTTTCGTTCTCCATATTAACACCAGTACGGTAAGGTATATTGTACATAATAATATCTAGATTGGTTTCACTTGATACAGCCTTAAAATGTTCGTAGATACCTTCTTGATTAGGACGATTATAATATGGGCAAACAGATAGGATGCCTTGAATATTATATTTTTCTGCGATTTTAACCTTATGAATTACCTTCTTTGTGTAGTTTCCGCCAACACCTGCAAATATCGGCAATTGGTTTTTTGTATACTCTATGGTTTTTTCAATCATTTCTTCAAATTCATAATCACTTAAAGTCGGTACTTCTCCTGTTGTTCCAAGTGGTATAATACCACTTATTCCTTTTTCTATATAATGTTCAATCATCCTTTTGTATGATACATAATCTATTTTATCATCTATAAATGGAGTTATTATTGGTAACCAGACACCTGTTAGTTTCATAGATAAATCCTCCTAAAAATTTTCAATCCATTATTTATGTTTAATTCTATTTTACATAACATTATTTAATTAAAATAGAACTATAATGCTTTTATTGTTGCATATAATGCTATATAATTAAGTTGTAAAAGCTTATTTTGGTATGTTCTTTTCCTTGGTTTGTTCTGCTAGGTATAAGTCTTAATGCTAATTTAAGTTGTTAATTAATAAGAATATACTTATAAATTATTATATGTTAGGTTAGGAATTGGGAAACTAAAATATATGAATTTCTTTAAAAAGGAGCGAGTATTATGAATAATGTTGTGAAGCTAGGTTATTTAGAGGATGACTTTAAAATTTTTCACTTATTAGACAGGCAAAGAAGAGAGTTTGCTTTTCACTATCATGATTTTAATAAGATAATCATTTTTATAAAAGGAAATATTAACTATTCCATTGAAGGAAAGAACTATTCTTTAAAACCCTATGATATTGTTCTTGTTAATGCTGGAGAAATACATAGGCCATCTGTTTTAGATTCATCGGATTATGAGCGTATTATTATCTATGTATCCAGTAACTTTTTGCAATCCTTTTCAAAGGATGAATATGATTTAACTAGTTGCTTTTATCATGCCAAGAAAGAACATTCCAATGTTCTTAGATTACCTTCCATTGAAAAGAGCAAGTTATACCAAGTGTGTTTAGAGTTAGAAAACTCTTTTAAGGATAGTGGCTATGCCAATGAGCTACTGCAAAAGATTCTTTTTTTAGAGTTTATGATACATTTAAATCGCACAGTCTTATCCAATCATATTAATTATATTGACTCAACAATAAACAATACGAAGCTATTACAGATTATTGATTATATTAATGACCATTTACAAGAAGAGATTACCATTGATAAGCTAGCAGAGTATTTTTATTTGAATCGCTATTATCTAATGCATTATTTTAAGAAAGAAACGGGCTATACCATAGGTAATTATATTACTGAGAAACGTATTTTACTAGCAAAGCAACTGGTTTTAAATGGGGCGACATTTACAGAGGCTTGCTTTCAATGTGGATTTAAAAATTATTCCACTTTTACAAGAGCAATAAAAAAAGTATATCATACAACACCAAAACAAGCTATGTATATGAACGACTAAAAAGGTTCATCAAAAGGAGTGGGAAAGATAAAATTAATTGGTATAAAATAAACTAAATTGGGAATTCTATTAAATTTTTAAAATATTACTTGACAAATAAAATTTATTATCATAGAATTCATATATGATTAATATGATTTAAATAAAATAAAAAGTAGAGGAGAATTCATTTATGACGATTGATTATCTTTCATTACTAGCTCTAGGAGTTGGAGTTGTTGTAATTGTTATACTAGGGCTTTTACAAAAGAAAGCCATTGATTTTGGTATTAGAACTATTGTTGCTCTTATTTTTGGTCTAATTGTAGGATTTATATTTAGGGATAAAGTAAGCTACATTACTCCTATCGGTAGCGTTTATGTTAGGTTAATATCTGCACTAGTTATTCCATTACTATTTTTTAGCATTATTTCAAGTATATCTTCTTTAAGTGACTTGAAAGTACTAAAAAAAATTGGTGGTAAATCAGTATTTTGGTTAACTTTCAATACATTTACTGCATCGGTTATAACGCTAGCAATAGCACTATCTTTAGGAATTGGTAAAGGAGCAGAGGTAACTTTACCAACTGATTATGAAGCTAAGGTGGTACCTACATTTTTAGAAACACTTGTGAGTTTATTTCCAAAGAATGTGATTTCCCATGCTGCCAATAATGAAGTAGTACCTTTTATTGTTTTTTCTATTTTGATTGGTATTGCACTTGTTTCATTATATCAAAGAGATAAAAAAGCAGTAGAACCATTTAAAAATTTTATTGATGCTGGAACAAAAGTAATTTATGAAGCTATCGGCTTTATTATAGAGCTTACACCATACGCTGTATTTGCTTTAATTACTGGTGCAGTATCACGTAATACTCCAGATAAATTATTACCACTACTTGCCGTTCTCTTAGTAGCTTATGTAATATCAATTATTCAGACCTTTGCAGTAGAAGGTATTTTATTAAAAGTGTTTGGTAATTTAAATCCAATTAAGTTTTTCAAAGGTATTTGGCCAGCTCAAACAGTTGCGTTTACTTCTCAAAGTAGTATAGGTACCATACCTGTTACTACAAGGCAATTATCGAAAAAGTTAGGGGTAAGTGAAGAAATCGCAAGTTTTGTAAGTGGCCTTGGAGCAAACCTAGGTATGCCAGGTTGTGCAGGAATGTGGCCAACACTTTTAGCAGTCTTTGCAATTAATGCACTAAATATTGAATACTCAGTATCTCAATATATCTTCTTAGTATTGATTACTATTGTGGTATCCATTGGTACAGTAGGCGTTCCTGGTACTGCTACAATAACAGCAACAGCAGTTTTTGCAGCAGCAGGTTTACCAATAGAAATTATTGTAATATTAACACCGATTTCTAGTATTGTTGATATGGCTAGAACAGCGTCCAATGTAACAGGCGCAGCAACAGCAGCAGTTTTAGTAGCAAAAAGTGAAGGTCAACTAGATTTAGAGACCTATAATCAATAGTATTTATGAGCTCATTCATTAATTAACATACATGATTTAATCTCCTATAAATAAGTTAAAGAAGAACATATCAATTCCTTGATATGTTTTATCTTTAACTTATTTTATCTTTAACCTATTTTATCTCTAATTTGTATTCAAATAAATTATTTTAATAATTTAGAAGGAAATTTGCCATATTATAAAGTAATAAGAAAATGTAATAGTTAAGCATTTAATATTAACTTAAGAAAGGAAGGAATGGATGAAGGAACAAAAAATAAAGTTTCTAAGTATCCTTCTATTTGCATTTGTATTAACAGCTTGTAAGAATACTGAGAATAATAAGAATCAAGAGCAGAATACAAAAACACCGATTATAGTGGATTCCACGATAGAAGATATAAAGATTCAATTAGATGAATCTTATAATGATTTTTATAAAGAAGATCCTTTTTCTATGTTACTTGATCTTATAAAAGAAGTTTATCCTAAGGTGAATAAAGAGCTTTATAATTACCTATTTGCTAAAATATCAGACAAGCAAGTAGAAGTTAATATATCTGATTTCGCCCTTACAAAAGATGTGATCATGGATACCGTAGATAGTCTATACATTGAAGTAGGATTTCAGCTTTTCTATGTTGATCGTATTAAGGTAAGTAATGATTTTAAAACTGTAAATATAAGCTATCAAGAGTATACAAAAGAAGTGATAAAAGAGTATGAGGATACCTTTATACGATATATGAACCATATTTTAAATAACATTGCACCAGCTAATCTTACACCTACCAAACGATTCTTCGCAATTTATGAGTATATAACAAAGCATGGTTCCTATTCAAATAATATGGAGACTACCTTTGGTGCATCTAGTATTCTAGTGAATAAAACAGGAAATAGTGGTGGATACAGTATTTTAGCCTACTATGTGCTTAATCACTTGGGTATTCCTACCGATTACTTAAGTAATGAAGCGCATGCATGGAATATGGTTACACTTAATGGTAATAAATATCATACTGATTTTACTTGGGGTGCTGCTTATAATGAATCTAGTTACTTAGCTAATGCTCTAATGAATGATAAGGTAAGGATGGCAGGACTTATGGCTAGTGGGTTTGGAGAGCTTCCAATTATAAAAGGATTTTACCTAGGCAATCCCACCCAGCCAGACAAAAGTGTGGATACTAGGTATGATTTTTTAGAAGAAGTTTATGAGAACTATGCGCTTGATTTCAACCATGATTGGATTTATTACTCCAATAGTAATGGTTTGTATCGAGTTGGTTTTGAAGGTAATAACCTTGAGACTCTTTTAGATAGTTTTGTATATTTATTTAAAGAGTATCAAGGGAACATTTATTATAGAAATGAATCAGATGGATTTTTATATCAACTTAAACCAATGGAACAAGCAGTTCTGGTAGATGATGAAATAAAAATTGACTATATAAAACTTCAATATCAAAAATTAATTTATGGAAGTAATCAAGGAAATATTGAGAAAGTCATAGATTTAAATAGCTTTAAGCTTGATAATGTTAATCTAGAATCCATTCATTATTTTGATGAAGTAGAGGTTGGTAATCAACAAACCTTTAAAGTATCAATAAAATTTAGAAATGAGATGAATGATAAGGATATAAATGAAAGCATTGGCTTAATTGATAAGGAGGGTAATGTGCTACCCACCTATATGTTCTTTGATGAGGAAAAGAAAAACTTAACCATTCGTATAAAAGAAATACCAGAAAAGGAGGATGTTTTAACTTTATACCTCCTTTCTAGTTTGAAAGATAAGGAGAATAATCCACTAAAAGAAAATTATGGTATTGTTATTAATATAATTCAGGAAAACTAGTCCGATAAGGGCTAGTTTTTTGTTATTTTCTTAACTATAACTTTATATTATAAAGTCACTTGACTTTTTAAAGTTACTAGTATATACTGAAAAAAATCTTAAATAGTTACTTTTGGAAAGGTAGGTAATCATGTTAGAAGGTATTGTAACAATTGATAACATAAGTTTTTTATTGGTATTTTTAGAGGGAGTTATATCCTTCTTTTCACCTTGTATTATACCTTTAATTCCTGTATATATGAGTTATTTAGCAGGTAATGCCAAGATAGAAGGTGAAGATGGAACAATTACTTACAAAAGAAAAAAGGTATTTCTCCACACCGTTTTCTTTGTAATCGGTATTTCATTTTCCTTTTTCATATTAGGAATGACATTTACCACACTAGGTAATTTCTTTAATGATAATAAATACTTATTTACAAGAATTGGTGGTATATTAATTATCGTTTTAGGTTTATTTCAACTTGGTATATTTGATTTTTCGTTCTTACAAAAAGAAAGAAAATTTAAACTTAATTTAGGAAATAAGGAAGTAAATCCATTCCTTGCTCTCATTATGGGATTTACCTTTAGTTTTGCATGGACTCCTTGTGTTGGGCCTATGTTATCCTCAGTTTTAATCATGGCGTCAGGAGCAAAAACACAACTTACGGGTAATTTACTTGTATTACTATACACATTTGGCTTTATACTTCCCTTTTTACTACTAGGCTTATTTACTACTAGAGTGTTAGAGTTTTTACAATCTCATAAAAAATTAGTGAAATATACGATTAAAATTGGTGGTGTGTTACTTATTGTAATGGGTATTATGACTTTTACAGGTTGGATGAATGGTATATCTAGCTATCTAAATTCCTATACCAATAAAATAAACGAATCCACTACGATTGATAAGAATAATAACAAAGACAAGGAAGAAGAGACTGGCTCCACTGGCAGTGATGATGCAACGACACCAGATAAATCAAGTGAAAACACACAAACAGAAGATGGTAATAGTAGCGGTAATGTTGATGATTCAAGTGATGAAAATAATGCTAATTCAGATAGTGCTAAAAGTAATGAAAATGAATCAGAGGAAGCCGAGTTACATCCAGCTATTGATTTTACTTTAACGGATCAATACGGCAATGAACATACCTTATCTGATTATAAAGGAAAAGTTGTATTTCTAAATTTCTGGGCTACTTGGTGTCCTCCTTGTAGAGAAGAAATGCCTCATATAGAAGAATTATATAAAGAATATAATCTAAATGAAGATGAAGTGATATTTTTAGGTATTGCAAATCCGAAGAGTGAAGAGTATCCTTATAATCAAGATGAAAAGAAAGAAGATATTATAGCTTTTCTTGATGATTATGGATATACATTCCCTACCGTGTTTGATGAGACAGGAGAGTTTTTCCAAGGTTATTATATCTCTGCCTTTCCTACCACATATATGATTAATAAAGACGGCAATATTCTTGGCTACGTAGCTGGTGCTATGTCAAAGGATATTATGGTGAATATTATTAATCAAACATTACAATCCACAAAAAATTAGTATATACGGAGATAAGACTATGAAGAACTTATATAACTTACCATGTAATATTGCACAAACGTTAAATATTATAGGAGATAAGTGGACACTATTAATCATTCGAAAAATAATGATGGGTGTTACTACTTATAATGAAATAAAGAGTAGTTTAGAGGGGATTCCTAGTAACTTATTATCGGATCGGCTAAAAGGTCTAGAAGAAGATGGGCTTATTGTTTCATCTCTATATCAGAATCATCCACCACGTTATGAATACTTATTAACAGATAGTGGAAAAGATTTACTCGATGTTTTTCATAGTATAATAATGTGGGGAGAAAAACATCTTAGTGTTTGCCATAAGCAATTAAATCATAAGGAATGTGGAACGAGAATAGAGCATAAATATTATTGTCCTAATTGTAATAGTGATGTTGACCGAGAAGATATTTATGTTAGTGAATAATAATAAATAATTGATACAGAAAATCTGAATATAGATTAAGGTATAAAAATAAAGGATATAAATACAATAGTAATAGATGTATTTATATCCTTTATATTGGTATTAGTCAACTGTAATAACAGATACAGGACATCCTTCTTGTGCTTCAACTGCGCTTGATTCTGCATCAGCTGGTACTGGATCAACGTAAACTTCTGC
The DNA here is from genome assembly GCA_023424235.1 of Bacillota bacterium. Classification (GTDB taxonomy): domain Bacteria; phylum Bacillota; class Clostridia; order Lachnospirales; family Lachnospiraceae; genus Anaerocolumna. Next base: position 6,180 of record JAFAEB010000036.1, on the reverse strand, counting down.
TAAATCATCATCTGCCATACGAAAAACTTCTGGACATACAGAAGCACATAACCCACATGAGATACATCCATCACGATCGATAAAAGCTTTCATTGTGATTCTCCTTTACTAAATAATTATCAATAAGAGTATTAACATAAACAAGCAAAATAATCGATATAACTAGTTAATTTTATAATTGTTTATGCTTAAGTATTATGGTTTACTTGTTTATTATGTGTCATATATGTATAATATATGATTTGTTATATAAAATCTGTTGCTAATGCTACAAAAATAAAATTTTCTATAAGAAACACTAGCTATTGTATGCAATTATATTGTATAATGTAGTCATACTTGGTATCAACCTATAAAACGAATGGGATATCTAGTAGGTAAGGAGATGATTAGATGGATTTAGATTTAGATTTGTTAAAATTAGATAACCAATTGTGTTTTCCTTTATATGCTTGTTCAAAAGAAGTTGTAAGAAAATACAAACCATATTTAGACGAGTTAGGACTTACTTATACCCAGTATATTACTATGATGGTTTTATGGGAAAGAAAACATGTAAATGTGAAGCAATTAGGTGAATACTTGTATTTAGATTCAGGCACACTTACGCCCTTATTAAAAAAGTTAGAACAACAAGGTTTAATTCTAAGAAAACGATTAGCTGAAGATGAGAGAAATGTAATGATTGAACTAACAGATAAAGGCGAAGAGCTTAAACTAAAAGCAGCTGAAGTTCCTGTTAAGATGGGAAAATGTATTGGCCTAACTAAAGATGAAGCCAAGCAATTATATGATCTATTATATAAAGTATTAACATTTGAAGGTATAACTATATAGGGGTTATACCTTTTTCATATCAAAGGAAATTAGGTCCAATGATATGAATACACTCCCTGAGGATGCACACGCAAAGCATAGGTAGTAATCGCATGAATGCGATGCATAAATGCGACGCTTTGCGACGCGAGAGTTTGCCTTGGCAGACTCTTTCATCTATTATAATAAAAATGAAGAAAAAAGAATTGACATTTTTAAATTATATATTATATAATTCATATATGAATAATAGGATTTAAATTAGGAGGGGTTATGGTAAATCAAGCAAGATTAATTAATGAATTTTGTAATTTAGTATCGATCGATTCCATATCATTTAAAGAACGAAAGATGGCAGATTATTTAAAGGAACAACTGCTTTTACTGGGATTTACAATTTATGAAGATAGAGCCAATGAAATATATAATGGAGATAGCGGTAATATATACGGATATTTAGAGGGTGATTTAGAAGGAGACCCCTTATTATTTTCTGCTCATATGGATACGGTTGTACCTGGTCTTAATAAAAAAGCAATTGTACATGCAGATGGTAAAATTACAAGTGATGGTACAACAATATTAGGTGCAGATGACCTATCTGGAGTAGTCTCAATACTAGAAGCAATACGTACTATAAAAGAACATAAACTTCCTCATAGAAGTATAGAAGTTTTATTTCCTATTGCAGAAGAAGTTTATATTCGTGGAAGTGAAGTATTTGACTATAAAAAAATTAAAGCAAAAGAAGCTTATGTGCTCGATTTAAGTGGACCAATAGGCTTAGCGGCATTAAAAGCACCTACCTTAGTTTCTTTTACAGCTCATTTTAAAGGTAGGGCAGCTCATGCTGGATTTGCTCCTGAAACTGGTATTCATGCAATTAAAATGGCAGCAGAGAGTATATCTAAAATTAACCTTGGTAGAACTTATCCTGATACGACTGTAAATATTGGAACAATTGAAGGTGGTCTGGCGAGAAATATCGTTCCAGAGCATGCAACTATGCTTGGCGAAGTAAGAAGCTTAGAACATGAAAAAGCACTTAGTGAAACAAAGAAGATAGAGGAAATCTGTTTAGAGATAGCAAATAGGTTTGGTGGAGAATGCGAGTTTACAAGCTCCTTTGGATGTATTGCCTATGAAATAAATGAGGATGAATCCGTTGTAACACGATATAAAAAGGCTCTAAATGAACTTGGCATCGAGTATAAATTTATAGAAACATTTGGTGGTAGTGATAACAATAATTTTGTGTTAAATCAGATTAGAGGAATTGTAATAGCATGTGGAATGAATGAAGTTCATTCCACTAGTGAATATACACATGTTGATGACCTTACTAAGTGTTGTAATATTGTAATTAAGCTTATGACTAGTTAACAATTAAGTCGGTGTAATGAGATTTATACTGATTTCTTAGGAGGAGAAATGTATGAAGAATCCTTTAAGCTATCAATATACGGAATATGACTGCGGTCCAACTTCTATGCTAAATGCGATCTCTTACTTGTTTCATAGAGATGACATTTCTCCTGATGTTATTAAATGCATCATGATGTATTGCTTGGATGGGTATAATAATAGAGGAGAAGCATATAAAAGTGGAACGACTAAAATGGCCATGATGTTTTTATCGAATTGGTTAAATCAATTTGGAAAAGTTAAAAAATGGCCCATAGATACTCACGTTCTTCATGGTAGTATAGTTACAATCTCAGAAAACAGTAAAGTTGTAGAATGTCTTCAGCAAGGTGGTGTTTGTGTAGCTAGAGTAATGCTAGGTGGTTGGCATTATGTATTACTCACTGGAATTGATGAAGAGTATGTCTATATTTTTGATCCTTACTATAGGAAGAATGCTTTTAGAGAAGAAGGAATCCTTATAGTAAAAGATGAGCCTACTAGAATGAATCGAAAAGTAAGGCACAATGTTCTTGACAGTGAAGGTAAGGGACACTATGCACTAGGAGAACTTGATGAAAGAGAATGTATAATACTTTATAATACGAAAACTAGAAAAACATATGAGAGTATTGAATATATCATATAGTATGAATTCTGTTATGATATTAGTTTTGTTTTTTAATTAGTCTAGAATTACTTATTTCAAGAGTCATTATATCTAGAATCATTTATTTATTGAATTACTTATTTCAAGAATCACTATTTATTACTAAAATTACTTATTTCAAGAAATATTAATTTATGAAAAGATATTTGTTTTGGTATATGCAATGTGCATATACCTTTTTTATTACCTAGGAAATTACATCCTATTATCAAAACACTCCCCAAGGATACACATGTAAAGAAAGCATAGGTGGATGTCACATAATGTCAAGCTTTACAATGAGAGAGTTACCTTGGTAGTCCATTTGTTTATAAGGGATACTTATAGGAATTCCTTGTTTATAAATAAAGGCATGCTTATAGTAACTCTTTTATAACAATTAATTGTTATAAAAATAATTTAAAACCAAAATTTAACTCTGTAAAAAAGTAAATTTTACATATACTAAGATAGATAAATTTAACCTAATAGTATGAAGTGATCCTATGTTGCTTTAGAGAGGAGAATTTATATGGAAGAAAAGAAAAACTTGAATGATAAGACATGTAATTGTGAAACAATAGCAATGGCATCGATTCCGTGTCAAAAATGGTCAGATTTATATGACCTAAGTACAGCGCTTAATGTAGGTACTATATTTAAGGATTTACACAAACCCTTCTTCATGGGAGGTGATAATAATGACAGATAAAGCTACATTATTAAAAGAAATAAATGAAGTTAGTTTTGCTGTAACAGATTTGACTCTATATTTAGATACCCATCCTACCGATACAAAAGCTCTTCAATATTTTCATGAGTACATGGAGAGAAGGAAGAATGCACTTAAAGAGTTTGAAGCTCATTATTATCCACTAACCGTTGATTGCATTCAAGCAGAGAATGAACGCCAAGCGAATAAAGAAACAAAATACGGTGGGACAAGCCATTGGACATGGGCAGATGGCCCAGCTCCTTGGGAAGGAGGATGTGAATAATGTGGAATTATGAAAAAAGGTTACAATATCCGGTTAATATTAAAAATACCTGTCCCAAAACTGCACAGTATATAATCAGTCAATATGGAGGTCCAGATGGAGAACTTGCGGCCTCATTACGCTATCTATCCCAAAGATATACCATGCCATGTAAAGAAGTTGGCGGTCTATTAACAGATATAGGAACGGAAGAATTAGCACATATGGAAATCATTTGTGCTATGGTATATCAATTAACAAAAAATTTATCCATTGAAGAAGCAAAAACAGCAGGTTTTGATGCTTATTATATTGATCATACTGGGGGTATTTGGCCGCAAGCAGCAGCTGGAGTACCGTTTACTTGTTTAGAATTTCAATCTTAAGGCGATGCCATTACTGACCTATTTGAGAATATGGCAGCAGAGCAGAAAGCAAGAACCACATATGATAATATCTTAAGATTCACTTCAGATCCTGATGTAATAGCACCAATCCGTTTCCTAAGAGCAAGGGAGGTTGTACACTTCCAAAGATTTGGTGAAGCTTTAGAGAAAATTAAAGGTACTCTAGATTCTAATAATTATTATTTCTATAATCCTGAGTTTGATAAAACCATGATAAAAAAACAACCATAATATAAACTGAAAAAGAAAGATTTATAAGAAGAATCATAAGAAAGAATGAAAAGCAGTATTATAATAAAGAAAGAATGAATAGAAAGAATCATTAGAAAGAACTATGAGAAAGCTTAAAAAAGGAACGTAACATAAGTTACGTTTCTTTTTAGATAATAACTAGTTATTATGATAAATTAGAAAAATAAATAGAATATATTTACAATTTATTGACTTTTTAGCTGTTGAAATATATAATAATATATATATTTATCTATAAAAAACATGAATAGTTAATAAAAATCAACAATTAGAAAGAGAATAATAGTATTTTTGCTAAATAAACTATTATTTTAGCTATAAATTAATTAATTGTAATAAATATATAATAGAAACATAAAATAAAAAGTAAAGTTGTGATTTTAAAATTAGAATTAGCTTCTTGTAAAAGATGAATGTTAGCTATTATTTAACAAACTAAAAAAGGCACCATATATTTACATGTACAGTATATTTATAATTGTATACAAATAAACATTTGTAGAACACTTCATCCAATATGTGCTTAAAACCTTATAAATACTATGTTTATAATTGTATTTTAACGTAATAACTGTATACAAAATATACAGATGAATTATTATGCACAAAAATGGATGAAATAAATGATATAAATTCATTGACAAGAGATTAAATTTGTAATACTATGGGTATATTAACGGTTTATAACTTTTCATCCAATAACAACATACATTCTATATAAGAACGTTGCAAGAATGTAAGTGTTATATAAGTACTATGAATCAAATTAACTACATTGTGAAATATGTAACATTTTATTTTACTTTGAGATACTCCTATATTTTGAATTCTATATCAAGAATAAAATATAGGATTATTATAAATCGGTACCAGTTAACTCGACATACTTAATGAGGAAGTGAGGAAATTATTGTGCTAGAAAAATTTAATTTATCTGAAGACGTATTAAGCATTCTAAATGAATGTCCCCAAGTTAGAATCCCAAAATCAAAGCAAGAATTAATAACCATGTCTTTTGGAAAAGAGAATGGTGATGTATTCGATGTATGCTATGATGTGAATGGTGAACTTATTAAAGAAGCTGATGTTGTAAGATGTAAAAATGGTGTTGTTATCAACTATGTTGAAGATTATATGCGCCGTCGTGATCCAAATTGCACTGTAGTAGCGGACGACCTAGCAACTGACAAACCAAGATATGAAGATCAATACGGTAAAAGATTCGACTCATTAAGAAATGAAACATTTGATTGGCTAAAAGAACAAGAAGAGTTAATTCTTATGCCATTTATGTCAGGTGGAAGTAAATATGGTTATGAATCCATATTAATCGCTCCAGCAAATGCAGCATTTTTTGCTTGCGGTTTAGCTGATTTACAATACTTTGTTAATATTGATGAGTGGGAAGGGGAATTTAAACCAAAAGCCATCATCTATTTAGCTCCTCCATTTAGACACACTCATTTTAATGGTAAACAAATAGTTATACATAATCGTTTACCAGAAGTTCATGAATTATTTTCTTACAATTTATACCCAGGTCCAAGTGCTAAAAAGGGTATCTACGGAGTTTTATTAAATATAGGTGAACAAGAAGGTTGGGTAACCGCTCATGCTTCTACTGTTAAAGTTATTACTCCTTATGAAAATGAAATCGTTATTATGCATGAAGGTG
>JAFAEB010000048.1 GCA_023424235.1 Bacillota bacterium | reverse complement strand
GCCCCTTTACTTGGCAAATTAGCCAAAAATAAATTATTATTTCTACACTTACAAAACTTGTATATAATAAAAAACAGTGCTATACTCTCGACAAGGAGGTGACAACACTGTTTTCATTTAAATTTAATAATTTTGATCTTTCTCTTTTTAATAATTCGTACTTTTCTTATTTTAACCACTCTAATGATATTATCGAAATCCAATCCAAAAATACTGGCCATTGGTGGAAACTTGAAAAAATCGAAATGCCTATATCTAATAAAATAAAAGTATCCCACAAATATCATGAATCTCACAAATATCATTTACAATGGAGAATTGAAACCTGCTCTAAGGTCCATGAGAAAATACTCAAACATGACATTATTGTATTAAATCGACCATTTAAAAAGATGAAAAAGAGCACCCGAATGGATGCCCTATGTATTGAATAACTGCTATTCTGTTATTAATTCTTCACAACCAGAATCAATTAATATTTCTTTCACTGCATCTTTTAAAAGTCTTGGAACTTGATCATAAGTTTTCTTGCCTAACATAATTTGTTGCACCCATAGATACGATATCATCTTTTCACATCCTTTCATACGACCATTTATATGAATATGCGGTCTTTCTTTTTCCCAAGCAACATAGTGATATTTTGGCACTGTCATAGGAATGTATTCTTTTTACTTCTGCAACAGAAGGATATTCATTTATTAATGTTCCATCCAATGTATATTGATAAACTTTTTTAGATAATTTGCCATTGATTCTAGCTTTCGAAGCTTTTTCTATTCTAGAACCATATTCATTATTTTCTTTATATGTAACCCATTCAAGATTTTGATAACAATTATTTTCTTTGTTTTCATCCTTATGATTTACGCATGGTTTACCACTATAATTAGGCAAAAATTCTAATGCTACTAATCTTTGCACCTCAATACATTTTGATTTGCCATTAGAAGATAAATTGACACATAGATATCCTTTTGTTCTTTTTGTCTGTTTAAGCAGTTTCCCTTTTTTTGCTGCTATTGACCCATTTTTAGATTTAACTTGTCTGTCTAAGCTTTTAACTCTGCCTAGGTTACTTACTTGATATAATCCTTCGTATCCCGTTATGTCTTTCCATAATTCCATCACTATATAACACTCCTTTCGATTATATTATACAATAATGGAATATTAATGGCAACGACTAATAAACAACAAATTATATTAATTATTATAAAGCATCTCACTCATTTCGAGAATGCATTCTGTAAGCATAGCATTATTCTCTTCAAGCTGATTAACCTTAGTCATTATTTCATTAGGTTTCATTATAACAACTTGGATTTCATCATCTGTAATTATATATCTGTCTACTTTGTTATAACCCTCGTATGCTGCGCAAATTACCCCACCTTCGGTTAAAACTTCGATAGATGATAAATTGCTAGGCTCGTCTAATAAATCCCTTAAATAGGGCAATTCCAAACCTTGAAATGATAAGGTTATTTGATTGCTGGTATCAGTTATATTAGTAAACTCTAATACTGTACCATTGTTTAATCTTATTTTTTCCATAAGTCCTCCTTTCGGACATAAAAAATAGACCAATAAGGTCCGTTATTAGTATCTTTTCAACAGCCAATGCTCTAACTATTAATACTCAAATGGTTATATTATTCCATTCCATTTTTACATCTACCTCACCCTTTCTATATCTTTACAACTTTATTAATTCTGATAAACTAATATTGTGTAGAATAACTACATGTAACAGAAAATCGTACTTAATCGTGCCCCTACCCTACGTATCGAATTTTATGCATTAAAATAGAGCCAAATGAATGGCTCTATTGTTTTTTATAAACATTTTATCAAATATGTTTAAGTACTAATATCATATTTAATAATAACTGCTTCATTATGTAGCTTATTTAATTCATTATCCCAAATACTCAATTCTTCTAGAATAATTTTTAGGTATTTATACTCATCATTATTTAATATAATAGTAGCAATTGTACCACCATATTCTGAACTGGGTTGTCCTTGTTTAAGTACATTTTTAACTCCTCTAATTATCTGATTCTTTTTTCCTATATCTTCTATACCTTTATTCTTATACTCAATAGCCTTTTGATATAAATCATCTATTTTATCGCATATTTGCTCGCCTACATTAAACCTAGGTAATACTATTTTTTCAGAATCATTCAATCCTAAAACTTCAATTGTCAATCGTGCTTTTTGATCTAAACTACCTTTTTTACTTTTAAATCTATAATTGGAAATATAAAAATAATCTATTGGATTATCATTAGTTGGATTGACAATAGGGTAAATATATGTGTCATGATTACCTTTATTAGAATTGCATCTTGAACATGATGGAAGTAAGTTAGTCCACTCTACAACTTCGTTTGGATTATTACATTTAGGATGAAAATGGTCAACCGTCATATATTTACTTTCCTCTTGTAACTTAGTTTCACAATAACAACACTTATTTTTAGACATGCTCAATAAATCTTTTTTTATATAACTTTGATTCCAAACATCTGCTTTACTTTGTATATATAAGTTTGTTAATTCGATTTCTTTCTCAATAAGTTTCTCAGGTTTATTCGTTCTGTATAGACGTATCATACTATTCCTCCCACTCAGCAACTTGTATTTTAAAAAGTTTTCTAAGAGGATTATTAGGATGTAGCATTTTATCTAATACATTAAAATAATGCATTATTTTTTCACTATCTTCTTCGTTTAGGGCTGAATCAAAATTTTGTAACGTTTCTTGGTATAATGCTGAAGATGTACTAGTTAATCCCATTACATCAGTTAAAATTTCTTCTACAGACCACCCTTTCAACCCATAGTCACCTAAATTCAATTCTTTTACTCTTACTCCATTATTAGGGTCTTCTTCTAATGCAATAATCTCATTTTCTTCAAAATTCTGTAGGATAGTTGGACTGTGGGTAGTGGCAATAATTTGAGCTTTAGGAAATATTTCTTTTAATGCTTGAACTAACTTACTTTGCCAATGCGGATGTAAATGAACATCTATCTCATCTATTAAGATAATTCCTTCAAAATCATTAGCTTTAATAAACGGATTATTTATTCTATATTCTATTTCCTTAATGAGACCTAATAAAATATGAATAACTGATTTATAACCTGCTGATAAATACTCAAAATAGATATCACCTTTATTTGTATCAAGCAATATTTCGAAGGTAGAACCTATCACGGTTTTAAATTTTATATTCTCATCCAATATGCTAAAACATTTAGTCGATAACTCGTAATTATATTTTTGTTCTGTACTTATGCTACCTGCTTTATCATAAAAAAGATATCTATTAATTAGCCAATTCTTTATATCATCTCCTGAAATCCCCATTATTACATTATGAGAATAGTAGAATTGATTATGAAGTGTACGTATAGGATCTTTATTAATAGATTGAAGACTATTATATGAGATATTACGATGCGGTTTAAGATAAAGAACTTCCTTACTCATATTTAATAGTGATGTATTATAATGTGTATTGTCTGTAATTGGTTCAAAATTAGTAGTTTCATATGATAAATTATTTTTTATAGAATTACATAAAACATAAGTATTTACTATACCTTTTGAGCACTGAGAATTCCTTTTTAATGATATTGATCCACTAAGAAAAGTTGTCGCTATACATTCTAAAATTGTTGTTTTTCCTATTCCATTAGTACCACATATTATATTAATACCATCATTAAAATTCAGCTCAAGGCTCTTTATACCTGCAATACCTTTTATATCTATCGAAGATACTTTCATATGTTTCCCCTTTATCAATAATATTGTCATACATATATTATTTTTACCATTTTTTATCATATTAAGCAACATTTTTTCCATATATTTTTAATTTCTTGTATTTAGATTTTTAGACATCAAAAAAGAACAGGCAACAAATTTCACCTATTCTCTTATTCATTGCCTATTCACTATATATACTCTCGAAACCATCGTGGATAGCACTACTAATCAAAAGCCGATTTTATTCGGCTACCTCATCATCTACAATATGAATAACTATTTTACTATCATCTCCCGTAATCCAACCTTTTAAAACAGCATTGTTTACTTATTTAAAGTACATAAGCTTATTCGTTCTATTACTCACTCATGCGATATATAACTTCCATTAATCATGTATTCACCAACAGGAATACTCTCCTTACTGGCCATACTTGCACCAGATATATATACCGAATTTATAAATTCGCCAGATGCTTTCATACAGTTTAGTGGACTAAATCCTGTTAAACTTGATGGGAACCATTCAATAAAATTAGTATATGCTGGTATCTGAGTATGGACATTTATACGTAATCCTACAATTATATTAATTGAATTTCTTGTATAGCCACCAACTACTATATTGCAATATTGTGAAATAGCATTATTGCCCCTTACTTTTCCACCACCTACGGGATTCCATTCACTCTTATCAACTGTATTTTTGTATCTCATGAAAATTAAAGGTGAACTTAATACAGCGGTAGCATCGTAATCGTATGCTATTTGCAACGCAGTAGTAGCACCTGTCAATGGTATAGTTTCCATAATTATATTGTGATTATTGGGTTTACTTGCATTATCACCCCAAGGACAAAAAACGGTACTTCTAACATTGATAGGAACTGAATTGAGATCAGATACGGATATAGGAGTTGGATATCCATATGTTACTAAATTATTATTTATTGAAGTAATGGAATCATTTAATACCTTACCTTGTCTAGCATCCAATGCCAACCCTGCAGCTGTGGTTACAAGATTATTTGCTATATTAGCAGTGTTGAGTTTAACTGTATATAGGTCCTCTATAGCATTGTCACAATCATCTATGCCTTTATCCAATTTATTTAGATTTAAAGCATTTAACGGAGTTGCAACGCTAGGTCTATCTTGAAAGTTAAGCCTTATGTATCTCTTCGCCATTCGTCTCACCTTCTTTC
>JAFAEB010000459.1 GCA_023424235.1 Bacillota bacterium | reverse complement strand
TCAATGCAACAATGTATGACCATGTATTTGAATTACTTCTTCGACTTAAGGGCAATTACCTATGGCCAGCTATGTGGTCTTCCCGTTTTAGCGACGATGGGCCAGGTTTAAGAAGTGCAGAATTAGCTGATGAATACGGAGTTGTTATGGGAGCTTCCCATCATGAACCATGTCTACGTTATGGAGAGGAATATAAATATGTAAGAGGAAAGGACTCCATATATGGAGATGCTTGGAATTTTAAGAGCAATCGAGAAGGAATCATTCGATTTTGGGAAGATGGCTTAAAACGTAGTGGTAAATTTGAGAATGTTATAACTATTGGCATGCGTGGAGAAGCTGATACAGCCATTATGGGTCATGAATCAACCTTGTCCGATAACATCAATTTATTACGTGATGTTATCGAAACTCAGAATCAATTAATAAAAGAACATATTAATCCAACGCTATCAAATGTGCCTAGAATGCTGGCCTTATATAAAGAAGTTGAGCCTTTCTTTTATGGGGACAAGGATACTCCTGGTTTAATCAACTCGAAAGCACTAGAGGATGTAATTTTAATGTTTTGCGATGATAATCATGGTAATTTACGTACATTACCAACGAATGACATGCTAAACCATAAAGGTGGTTATGGTATGTATTATCATTTTGATTACCATGGTGGACCAATTTCCTATGAATGGATAAATAGTACATATTTACCGAAAGTATGGGAGCAAATGAGTATGGCTTATGACTTTGGTATTCGTGATTTATGGATAGTGAATGTTGGTGATATTTCTACCAATGAATTTCCTTTGTCCTATTTTCTAGATTTAGCCTATGATTTTGATACTTGGGGTAGCACTGCTATAAATAAAACTGAAGTTTATACGAAACAATGGATAAACACTCAATTTTCACATATAGTTCAAAAAGATAAGTTGGATAAGATATATGAATTAATAACAGGTTATACGAAAATTGCCCATAGCCGTAGACCTGAAGCTATGAATGCTTTCGTATATCATCCAGTGAATTATAATGAGACAGATACTTTACTTCAAAGAATTGATTATCTTCTGGTTATTGCAGATGATTTACTTAAAACAGTGGATAAGCAGAACCTATCAGCCTTCTATTCATTGGTGTATTATCCAGCAGTTGGGAATCTAAATTTACAAAAGATGCAATTACTTACTGGAAAAAATCATTATGCTGCTAAATTAGGTATGATGATTGCAAATAAGCTTTCAAATCAGATATTAGAATGTTATAAAAGAGATAGGGAGTTGGTAGAAGAGTATCATAAGATAGATGATGGTAAATGGTATGGCATGGGGCTATCTGAACATATTGGCTTTGTTCATTGGAATGAGGAAGAATGCCAAAATCCTATTTTAATGAATGTAATACCAGCGAATAAACCAAGACTATTGCTATCAATTAATGGTACGAATCAACATTCGGAAGGCAGCCTGTGGCATAAAAATACACTGTATCTTAATGATTTTTTACAAGCAAATAGAACAAAAGCCTTTTTTACGATATCTAGTATAAGCGATAAAAAAGCAGATTATGAGATTACATGTGACAAGCCATGGATTATTTGTTCGAAAAGTTATGGCAGTCTAGATGGTATCATTAAAACGCAAGATGTAATTAGTGTAAAAATTGACCGAAAATCGATAAGTGGTGATACCGAAGGAAGGATTACGGTTAAAATGTCATGTGGTCTATGTACAATTATAGTCAAGCTAGCACAAGAGGATTATAATGAACTGCCAGCAATGACCTTTGTAGAGACGAATGGATTTATTGCCATTGAAGCAGAACACTATTTCTCAAAAAGGGAGCTGGTGGATTCAGAAGGAGAAGTGCATCAGTTTCAAGTGATTGAAGGATATGGAAAAACATTATCTGCTATGAAGGCATTTCCAACAACAAGGTATTATACTCCTGGACTTAATGCACCTTATCTTGAATATAAATTTTTTACATTGGATAGTGGATTCTATGATCTAGAATTGTATATACAGCCCTCAAACCCTGTTTCGGTAGAAAATGAAATATTCTTTGGCTTAGAAGTTAATGATGATGAAACTCAAATAGTAAATGTCATTCCAAAAGGATATTATGTTGGAGATAGTAAATGGGCAGAAGATGTTCTAAACAACATTCGTAAGCACTCTAGTAGAATACAATGTAATAAAGGTTTAAATACACTACGGATTTATGCAGGAAGTCCAGGATTTGTTTTAGAAAAATTGGTCATCTACCCAAATGCAAAAAAAATAGAAGATAGTTATTTAGGACCTACAGAAACCTATTATGTAGGGAAATAGTTATAATAAAATGCTCCTAAGCCCTATGAGTATTATCATAGGAATTGGAGCATTTTATGGTTGATATTAGTTTTTCTATGTATAATAAATGGTTACTTTTTGGTATAGGTGGATTTCATCATCTTTTCGCAATCATTTTTTTTAGTACTTCTAGTTTTTGCTTATCAGCTGGTGACATATCAGATGATAATATCTCTACTAATAACTCAGATTCATTTGGTGTAAAAGTTAAACCTAAAGCTTTCATCTTTGCATTGGTTTTAATTAATAAAGGTAGTGCCTTGTCTGCAGATAGACCTTCTGCTTCATTGGCTAAGTCAACTAAAATTGCTAATTTTCTTGCATCGATATCTTTCATTGCTGGGTGATTAAACC
>JAFAEB010000456.1 GCA_023424235.1 Bacillota bacterium | reverse complement strand
AAATCATGCCAAAGGGAATTGACAAAGCAAAATCTCTTAGCAAACTACTTGAGCATCTAGGTTTAACTAAGGAACAACTTATCTGTTGTGGTGATGGATATAATGATTTAACGATGATAGAATATGCTGGTTTAGGTGTCGCTATGGAAAATGCTAACGATGATGTTAAAAAAGTTGCAGACTATATCACACGTTCTAATGATAATGATGGAATTGTTCATGTAATCGACCAATTTTTACTGTAGAGTAGGATTAAAGTTAACTAATACATGAATATTAAATTATATTCTTTTTTCGTAAAAATTAAATTTTATAGATTATAAATCAATTTTTATTATAGATAATATGTATTTAAACGATTAAAATGGCTATTGCAAAAAAGTATGCAATAGCCATTTCTTTATGAGTTCATCGATACTTCGATACCACTTTCTTCTAAGATGTCTTTCACTTCTTGTAATAAAGCTTTTGTTGGTTCCTTCGTATCTTTTAATTTGTAGTCAAGACCTAGCTCACTCCACTTAAACTCACCCATTTTATGGAATCCTAATAACTCAATTTTTGAAACATTAGGATAGTTTTTTAAATGGTTTGCTAGTTCTTTAATTGCATTTATATTATCTGTAAGATTAGGTACTAATACATAGCGAACCCATGTATTAATCTTCTTATCTCTTAGATTATCTAAAAACTTAAGAGTTGGTTCTAGTGTAACACCAGTTACCACTTTATAAACACCTTTATCAAAGTTTTTAATATCTAATAATACAATATCAGTATAATCTAGTAGCTCATTAACTGTATTATTATATACAAAACCAGAAGTATCAATTGCTACAGAAATTCCATTGTCTTTACACTTCTTAGCAACTTCTAGAATAAACTCTGATTGTAAAAGTGGTTCCCCACCAGTAAAGGTTACTCCACCACCGGAGAATTTCATAAATGATTTGTACTTAACAATCTCACTTAATAACTCATCTGGAGTGTAGCTAGTCCCTTTACTTGTGTCCCAGGTATCTGGATTATGGCAAAATTGACAGCGTAATACACAGCCTTGCATAAATACTACAAAACGAATACCTGGTCCGTCAACTGTACCACAACTCTCAAGTGAATGAATTCTCCCTATTAAGGGGTCATTATTACTTCTAGTTAAAGATGTATCTTCTTTCTCACTCATCTTTTCACCTTACCTTTCTAGGTAAAAAAAGTATGAACTATCTTTCATGGAAAGTACGATTAATAACATCTAATTGTTGTTCACGGTTTAATTTAATGAAGTTAACTGCATATCCAGATACACGAATTGTAAGCTGTGGATATTTTTCTGGATGATCCATAGCATCAAGAAGTGTTTCACGGTCAAACACGTTAACATTAATGTGGTGACCTTTATCTTGAATATAAGCATCTAATAAACCAGATAAGTTATCAATTCTTTCTTCATCAGATTTACCTAAAGCTTTAGGAACGATGGAGAATGTGTAAGAGATACCATCTTCTGCGTGTTTATATGGTAATTTAGCAACTGAAGACATAGACGCAATTGCACCTTTTGTATCTCTTCCGTGCATTGGGTTAGCACCTGGAGCAAATGGTTCACCAGCTTTACGTCCATCAGGAGTGCTACCTGTTTTCTTACCATATACAACGTTTGATGTAATTGTTAAAACAGATAATGTGTGTTTTGCATTACGGTAAGTTCTAACTTTACGTAACTTATTCATGAAACGTTCTACTAAATCTACAGCCATTTGATCTACTCTGTCATCATTGTTACCATATGCAGGGTATTCGCCTTCGATTTCATAATCTACTGCTAAACCTTCTTCATTACGAATTACTTTTACTTTAGCATGTTTAATTGCTGATAAGGAGTCTGCTACAACGGAAAGACCTGCTATACCACAAGCTTCAGTTCTTAGGATTTCAATATCATGTAAAGCCATTTGAAGTTTTTCGTAATTATATTTATCATGCATATAGTGAATAACATTTAATGTATTAATATAAAGTTCAGATAACCAATCAAGAACTTGATCGAATTTAACCATAACTTCATTGTAATCAAGATATTCACTTGTAATTGGTGCAAAAATTGGTCCCACTTGTTCGCCATATTTTTCATCCTTACCACCATTAATCGCATATAATAATGCTTTAGCAAGGTTAGCACGTGCACCAAAGAATTGCATTTGTTTACCAATTCTCATTGCAGATACACAACAAGCGATACCATAGTCATCTCCCCAAACATCTCTCATGATATCATCACTCTCATATTGAATAGAGCTTGTATCAATAGAAACTTTAGAACAGTATTTTTTGAATCCTTCTGGAAGAGAAGTAGACCAAAGAACTGTTAAGTTTGGTTCTGGAGCTGGTCCTAAATTATAAAGTGTGTGTAGAATACGGAAGCTGCTCTTTGTTACAAGAGTTCTACCATCAACACCCATACCACCAATAGATTCTGTTACCCAAGTAGGATCTCCAGAGAATAAGTCATTATATTCAGGAGTTCTAAGGAAACGAACCATTCTTAGTTTCATAACGAAGTGATCCATAATTTCTTGGATTTCTTCTTCTGTAATTAGGCCGTGTTTTAAATCTCTTTCATAGTAAATATCAAGGAAAGTAGATACACGTCCAAGACTCATTGCTGCTCCATCTTGTTCTTTAATAGCTGCAAGATATCCAAAATAAGTCCATTGAGTAGCTTCAACAGAGTTTTTAGCTGGTGCGCCAATATCAAATCCATAAGAAGCAGCCATTGCTTTTAATTCTTTTAACGCTTTAATTTGTTCAGATATTTCTTCTCTTAATAATATTTCAGGTGATTCTAGAGATGGTCTTTCAAGTAATTTCTTTTGTGCTAATTTTTCTTCGATTAAGAAGTCAACACCATATAAAGCTACACGTCTGTAGTCACCAATAATACGACCACGGCCATAAGCATCAGGTAGACCTGTAATAATACCAGTATGTCTAGCTTTTCTCATAGCATCAGTGTAGGCATCAAATACACCATCATTATGTGTTTTTCTGTTTTTTGTAAAGATCTCTTCTGTTTTCTTATCTAATTTGTAACCATAAGACTCAAGGGCGTTTTTAACAACACGAACACCACCATTAGGCATAATACCTCTTTTAAGTGGCTTATCAGTTTGAAAACCAACGATAACTTCCTTATCTTTGTCTAAATAACCAGGTCCAAACGTAGTAATAGTTGATGGCTTTTCAGTTTCAGCATCAACGATTCCTTTTTCTGTTTCAATTTTCATTAATTTTAACACTTCGTCCCATAAATCAAGGGTTCTTTGTGTTGGTCCAACTAGGAAAGAGCTATCTCCTTCATAAGGAGTATAATTATGCTGTATGAAGCTTCTTACATTAACGTCTGTAGTCCAACTTCCACCATTAAAATCATACCATTCTTGTTTCATAATAAAAATCCTCCTGAGATGAAATACTTGTTAAAGTATTATCAATTTATATTTTAAAGCTGGATACTAAAATTCAATCATTTATTAACAAATAAATAAGGAATCCAATATCCGAAAGGATAGTATATCTGAACTCGTAATATAACCAATTTATTCAAAAATTAGTTAAATAATATATATAGTAATAAATCATTAAAATTTGAGTAAACGCTTCAATATATTGTATTATACTAATGAATAATTCCCCTTATGTCAATAGTGTTGTTATGGAATTATTATCAATAAAATTAATACCGTATTAATTATGACTTATTTCTTATTAAAAAGCAAACCAAAAAAATAAGACTGTATTTACCTATATTTATAGATTTTGAGTGGTATATTACACCTTGTTCCAAATAATCTATGCATATTTTATAATTAAAATAGGTTTCAACAGACTTATTCATATTATATATACAAAAAAATAAAGAATTTCAATAATAATTACTATTCTTAATGTAGTACTTTTGATAAAAATTCTTGTAATCTTTTATCCTGTGGATTGTCAAAAAAGTCCTTAGGATTATTTTGCTCTTTGATAACACCTTCATCAATAAACATAACCCTTGTAGCAACCTCTCTTGCAAATCCCATTTCGTGTGTTACCACCACCATAGTCATACCATCATCTGCTAATTCCTTCATTAAAGAAAGAACTTCCCCAACCATTTCTGGATCAAGAGCAGAAGCAGGTTCATCAAATAATAATACATCAGGATTCATTGCAAGCGCTCGAATAATAGCAATTCTTTGCTTTTGACCACCAGATAATTGCTTTGGATAAGCATCAGCTTTCTCAACTAGTCCAATTCTTTGTAATAATTCAACTGCTTTTTTATCTGCTTCTTCCTGACTCATTAAACC
>JAFAEB010000445.1 GCA_023424235.1 Bacillota bacterium | reverse complement strand
GAAATCTATAATCGAAAGGTATCATAATTTAAAGTATAGAGAGGATTTCCTATGAAAATGAAGAAACTAGTTTCTATTTTTCTCTTAGCGCTACTCCTAAGCGCATGTAGTAATAAGAATGATAAGGAAGATGGAGAAAAAAACTTACATGATTCCTCTTCAGCAATTGATGTAGTTGCAGAAGATACCATGAATAATTTAGATGTCATTGAAGATAACACTGGTGTTACTTCTGACAACAATTATAATTTAGATGAAGATGCAAAGGAAGATTTAAATACAACAAGTGATGAAAAGAAAGATTTAGATTCAGTAAGTAATGAAAAAGAAGACTTAAAAACAGTAAGTAATGAAAAAGAAGATACCTACAATTATACGAAAGAGGAAATGATTCAGTTTCTGTGTTATAACAATGGAGATTATAGCAATTGGTATGAAAGTGACTATGTTTTAGTATTTCAGAAAGATGGCATATTCTCATGTTATGATGCAAGTGCAGGTAATCCTTGGTTGCTTCAATATGGGGATACAGTGGAGGGCAATGCTAGCTACTCTGTCGATACGAAAAATAATCAAATAGTAGTAAAGGATTATGATAAGGATATTATTATGAATTATACGATCGTTTCTAATAATGAAATAGAAGTAAAAATTGAAGGTATTGATGAAATCTTTCATTTTAGTAAAAGAAATTAAATATTCCATCGTTAAGAAATAATAAAAGGATTCCTTTAAGCTATAAGCTTTTAGAATCCTTTTTATTTTAATATAATTGCAACAAAAATATGAAAAGAATACTTATATTTTATCTATAAATCTATGGTATGGATACAGTAATTTGCATAATTAATAGATCGAACATCATCTAGGATACGCCATTCGTGTATTCCTGTATCTCCAGTAGCAAATCGAATATTGCAATCAATTGGTAATTTCAAAAAGGAGTGATATAACTGATTGATCATACCACCATGTGAAACAATTGCGATTGTTGTATCTTGATCATTTTCAGTAAGAATATGTGACAAGGCTACATCAGCCCTATAACGAAATATTAGTTTCGAATCCATCTGATAAACAGATTCGTGGATAGGAAGACCAGGAACTGGAGGGTATTTTTCTAAGGCTTCTTTTCTTGATAAACCGGCAAGAAGTCCGTTATTAAATTCCATTAAGTTATCACTTAATATTACATCCACATCAATCGCTTCTGACAGGTAAGTTGCAGTTTGTAGAGCACGCTTTAAGGGACTACTATATATTTTAGAGATATTGTAACGTGCTTTTACCCAATTGCTCATTGACTTTGCTTGTAACATACCTCTATCAGTCAAATTAAAATCTGCTCGTCCTTCATGAACACCAAGTAGATCAGCTTCCGATTCCCCATGGCGAATAACTAGTAATTTCATACGTTTCCTCCGATGCTGTATAAATTTAAAATAAATAAATCTTACTTTATCTACAGCTACAATTTATTCGGTATAATTTACAAAATCTAACAAATAAGAATAACCTTGTTCAGTTTTTTTATATGGTTTAAATCCATTCTTTAAGAATAAAGCTTTTGAGCCAACATTGAAACTATAAATTTCATTTACATAAATAGTTTTATATCCAATACTAATTGCTCGTTCTATCAATGCTTTAATTACAAGAGTCCCTATTCCACAATTTCGATATCTCTTATTACCAATTACGATTGGCATATCTTCTTGCCAAAATGTTACATCACCAATAGGAATAAACTCATTTCCTTCAAATATTTCGATGAAATATAACTCACCTTTATTATTAAGGTAATTATACATACTTTGAAGCTGCTCTGTATCGTATGCTGTTGCATATTCTCCATCTACAAGCCTTACTGTCTCTATATCTTGATACCAATGAATAGCATAGTCAAAACAGTCATTAAATTTATTTAATCTTAGATTTGAATTTATTTGGATAATATTTGGTTGTTCAATTCCTTGTATCATAATAATTCCTCCATTACATCACGCATTACTTCACAATACAAATTATACATTGCATTGCATAATTTTACCATATAAACTTTGGATGCATGTAAATGATAATAAAGACTAGTTTTTATCCATTAATAGAAGATATAATGTAAATAAATTAAAATAACCATTAACCAAACTACCATATTAAGTACTATATTGATGAAAGCTTTCAAAGAGGAGATAAATAAGGATGGAGAATAATAAGATTACTATTTTTGTATCTGAAAATATGAAAACCATTTATGCCTATGCATTAAATAGATTGTCTAATTATACTGATGCTGAAGAATTAACGAGTGATATAATACTTGCATTACTAAGTAGTGGTGATAAGTTAAAAGATGACGACGCAATCTATGGCTTTGTATGGGCAATTGCTAACAATACATATAAAAAATTTCTATCGAAAAGAAAGAAATATAATTATGTGGAGATGGATGAAACAATGGTTTATAGCGATGATGATATAGGTGACTTAGTTGTGCAGGAAGAAGACATCAGAAAACTTCGACGTGAACTTTCACTACTTTCGAATGAGCATAGAGTATGTACAGTTGCGTTTTATTTTCAGCATATGGGATGTAGAGAAATTGCAGAGTCCCATCAGTTATCTCTTGAAATGGTTAAGTACTATTTATTCAAATCTAGAAAAATATTGAGAGAAGGTATTGATATGGAAAGAGAATATGGAGAAAAAAGTTTTAATCCAGCAACATTTGATTTTAGGATTATTTTTGAAAAAAAGCGAATAGTGAATATGTTAAATTATTCAATCGAAAGATATGTGGAAATATTCTAGTTAGTGCATATTACGCAGCAGTATCTGTAAAAGAACTTTCACTAGAATTAGGAATTTCAGCAGCATACATTGAAGATGAGCTTGATTTATTAGAAAGACACAGATTAGTTATAAAAGATAGCAGAAATAAATATCAGACTAATATTATTATATTTACTGAGAATTATAGGGAGGAGTTAATCGAAAAAACGAAACATAAATTAAAGCTTGGCGCTCATAATATTTATAATAGTCTTGTAAAGAAGCTTAATTGTATAAGAAAAATTAACTTTTATGGTAATGACTTTACAGATAATCAACTTCTATGGTTAGCAGCTCTTATATTATTATACCACTATCCAGAAAAGCATGGTAAGCTTCCTTACCAAGAGCTAGTGGCAGGCTATACAGGAGCAGCGTTTGGCTACGATTACAGTGGTTCACTTCATGAGAAATACTTAGATGAATATGCAGGATTCTCACAGATAAGTGATGATTTATATGCTACCTTTATAAATTTACATGCATTAGGTGACATGAAATATAAATATAATGAAAAGAAAGAGGAACGATTAAAAAAAATATATGACCATACTGCTGATTTCCCTATTATTAAAAGGGAAGAAAAGATAGCGCTATTAGAGCTATTATCTAATGAACTTAAAATGACAGCTGACTTATATAATATGTTAGCGGATACTGCTGGTAAATTGTTAATGGAACATTCACCTTCAAGTATAGCTAGTAAAGCACATACTTATGTTCACCTAGATTTAGAAAGTGCTTTTCTTGGAATGCTTCCAGATATGATGTTACAGGAAAGACTTTTATTCATACCAAAAGATTCTCACGTAGGAATGTATGTAAATTCTGATAGACAAGGTGTAATTGAGTTTCATCATGCATTAAATGGTGGAGGGAATATAGGGATTTAGTTGATTTTGTCTTTACTATGTAGGCAAAAATTAATAAAGCTGGATAAGCTGACTGACCGATTCATGGACGTATCATCTTATCCAGTTTCTTTTATCTTATTTAGTAGTTCATGCTATTCTTCTTTTTTCTTACGAATTGCTTGCTTTAACTTCATATTTTGCTTTCTGTATTTCAGTGGTGTGGTTTCTGTGTATTTTTTAAATACTTTTACAAAATAGGATATGCTTTCAAAGCCTACTAAATCAGTGATTTGAGATATGTTGTAGTCATTACTTAGAAGTAATGATTGAGCTTTTTGAATTCTATGTATATTGATATATTCATTCACGGTAAATCCTGTTACCTCATTAAAAATTCTACTTAAATAACATTTACTAATAAAAAAATGCTTAGAGATTGAATCTAGTGAGATCTGGTTAGTATAATTCTCGATAATATAAGAAGCTATTTCATCAACTTTTTTATGTTTCGGTGTTAAATTAATCTGATTTGGATTATCATTTGTGTTGGATTTATATCGCATAATGAAGATAAATAGCGCAGTTAATTTTATCATAACAGAGGTTTCATAACCCACGTTTTTGTTCTGCATTTCACTAGCAATATTTAATAAATGAGATTCAACATAGCGTTGCTCTTTTTCATTTAATTTTAAAACTCCAGAATATTTATTAAAAAATTCCTGTAAATTAAGATCGCCTAATGCAGAAAAAAAACTTGCAAAAGGCTCTTCTTTTAGTTCAATTAATATTCGGTCATGATAATTAGAGTTAACAAAGGAAGTTTTGTGAAATTGACCTTTATTGATAAGTACTAGAGTACCTTTATTTATACGATAAGACTTGTGTTCTATAAAATAGTATCGTTCCCCTTCAAGCAAATAGTATAGTTCATACTCATCATGAAAATGCTTGGTTGGCATATTATAATTATAACTTCGGACAATCCGATCGATTGTAATGCCATGTAAGGATTCTTCAAATATTACTTTTCTCATTTATTACCTCCGCAAATAGCTGTTATCAGTTATATTTAGTTATTTTGGTAATCTTGGCAAATTATAGCCTTATCTTTTATATAAATAGGGATTATAATATAAGAATTATTTCTTGCATTCATAATGTTTTGTAAAACTTGTCTTTAGTTATAATTATATTATAGGATAAATTATAAAATATGTCTATATATCAATAATATCTTAATATATATCATACCTAAATTTCAATTGTAACTTGTCTCTTTTAGCATGATACGAATTCTTATTCTGTATATAGAACTCTATCTAGTTAAGTATACTTTATATAAAGTTCATCTTTCATTTTTGAAGCCCTTTTTACCACACAGAACCTTCTTTTCTTTATTACACTAGGATTCCTCATTTTGTAACAATATTTTTATTTTTATACTTAGCTAACCAAGAAGATAAAATCCTATAATATCTAAAATAGTTTAGGTTTTATGCCATTATGTATAAGTTTGCTTTTATATGCTTTTATTTATTGGTGAATAAGCATAGAAACTTAATAAGTATTTAGTTTTAGCTCAGTAAATTTAGTACAAAAACTTATAAATTTAGCCCTGTATTGCGTATTTAATGCTATAATGTTGACTTAGTGCAATTATAAAACTATACTCATGGTATCAATTAAAGGTAAGGAGAAGAGTTTATGAAAACAAAGAAAATAATTGCATTATTAATGTGTATTACCATGATTCTATCTTTAGCAGCATGTGCAAAAGATAATGGAAGTAACTCTAACCAAGACGTGACAAACCAAACATCTAGTAATAATGAGGGGACTAGTAACACGAATACAGGAGGCTCAGATACTGCTAATACAGGATCCAATGAAAAGGTTACTCTTCGTATGGCTTGGTGGGGGTCACAAACAAGACATGATAGAACAGTAGCAGTAATTGAGCTTTACGAATCTCTTAATCCTAATGTGGATATTGAGTATGAATTCTTTGATTTTGATGGTTACTTTACAAAATTAAACACATTAGTAGCATCCAATAATGTGTGGGATATCTTCCAATTAGGTGGTAATTTCCCAACTTATCTTGAAAAAATAGTAATGCTTGATGATTACATAGCAAATGGTACAGTTGATGTATCAAATACAACAGATGGTTACCTTAGAACCACTCAATGGGAGGG